>DAIETB010000168.1:0-10469 GCA_027345925.1 Sulfuriferula sp. | reverse complement strand
CTCAAACAGGAGTTCAAGCGTGCAGGGGGCCGTCGTGCCGGTATCCTGCAAAAAATTCTGCTGCGCTATACCCAAGCACTGATAACGCAAATGACGCAGACCGCGGTATGCAATCGTCATCACACCGTCGAACAGCAGTTGTGCCGGTGGCTGCTGCTGAGTATCGATCGTCTGCCTACCGATTCTCTGACGATGACTCAGGAACTGATCGCCAACATGCTTGGAGTCCGGCGCGAAGGAGTTACCGTAGCGGCAGGAAATCTGCAGCGAGCGGGTTTGATCAGTTATAGCCGGGGACATATCGATATCCTCAGCAGGCCTGGTCTGGAAGATGCTGTTTGCGAATGTTATGCGGTAGTGAAAGACGAATTCGACCGATTATTGACAAATTATAGCTAGCGACTTCCGGCCGCTCGTTAAGCGCGAATCAGATTGCGCCATTCAAAACCGTGTTCCTGGTCGGCGTATCCCAGCCAGTCAGGAGTGCCTCCCAGTACATCGGCCAGAGAGGCGAGCGCCAGATCAGGCCGGTTGTTTTGCCTGGATAAATGCGCGGCCACTAGATGCTGCAAGGAATCGGGCTTCAAGCGCGCAAGCAAATCCGCGGCCGAACGATTGTCCAGATGGCCGAACTGTCCTGCAATTCTCTGCTTCAAGCCAAACGGATAACTGCTTTGCGCCAGCAGTTGAGCGTCATGATTGCATTCGAGCACCAGAGCGTCGCATCCGGTCAGCATGGTTACGATATGCGACGTTACCGCGCCGACATCGGTAAGTACCCCCAGTTTGTGGCATCCGTCGCTAAATACGAATTGCGCCGGTTCTCTGGCGTCGTGCGGTACGGGAAACGGCTGCAATTCGATATCGGCTATGCAGAAGCTGGAATGGCTGTCGAAGATATGAACGGCAGGCAGCGTTTCATGCTGCTGCCGGAAAACCTGAAACGTGCCGTGCGTCATCCAGACCGGTATATTGTGTTTGCGGGCGAAACTGGCAGCGCCGCCCAGATGATCGCTGTGTTCGTGAGTAATGACGATCGCCGTGATCTGTCCGGGCAGCAATTCTTTGTGCATGAGTCGCCGCGCTGTGTCACGCAAACCGAAACCGCAGTCGAGCATAACTCGCGTCGCGCCTGCTTCAACAACCAGAGCATTGCCCTCGCTTCCGCTACCTAAACTGGCAAAGCGCATATTACGGGCATCCCGTCCGGCTTGCCAATATCGGACAGAGAGGCTTATGAATATAAAATAAAATCATATCTTGAGTGTTTGCCGACTGAGCCGGGCAAAGTCCGGGCCAGTTATTTTAGCTGGTCGAGCAGCGGTTTCAGGATTTGATTGGCGGTATCTGCCGCAACCGGTTTGCCTTTGCTATCCAGTATCCGGATATTGGTACTGGTAGCGGCGGAATTCTCAGCGAGTTCGATCTGATATTTCCGGTTTTTGTCATGATGTTCCCAAAAAGCAAGTTTGCTGAGCAGTCCTGGTTTTTTGGCGTTCGCCGGATTTTTTGATGGATCGGTGTATTGCACGGTATATATGCCTTTGGCACGATCGCTATTAATTACGGTAAAGCCGGTCCGGTCTAATGCGACTCCGACGCGAGGCCAGGCTGCATCGAAAAGTTCGTTGTCTATCAGGATCGGTTTATTGTTGCTGGATAGGCTAAGGCTCGCACGATCCGGCTCGTTATGCTGAGCTGTCTGGGAATTGGCGTCGGTCTGGCTTTTTCCCAGTTGTACCATCAAACGCGTCAACATTTCGTCTTCCAGACCGGGGTCGGGAGGACTGATCTGCCAGACTGCAGGCTGTTTGGCGCTGGCGTTCGCTGTTTCCGTCATGCCTCGATGGCTGATGTAGATTTCAGTCTGGTTGGGATTGTTCGGACTGCGTTCAAGACGAGTCCGATAGGCATCGCGCTCGACCGCGACAGTCGAGCCGGATTCCTGGTTGCCGGTCGAGCCGGCAGCAGCTTGCGGTACAGTGACGTGATTTTCCAGCCACCCGGTTTGCATGATGCCTGTAGCAGGATCACTCTGACTGATGTCGAAGCCGTTTTCCTGCCAGAATTTTTTAAGCAACGGCCAGATTTGCTCAGGCGCTTCATCAACTACCAGCCAGCGTTCGCTACCGGCGCGTTCCAGCTTGATATGCGCTGGGACGGGCAGCACAACTTCTCCGGTGCAATCGCCCGTCGTAGCGGGCGCAACGGCGGTATTCGATTTTTTATCGTGCGCAGCGCTATAAGCCGAATAGGTTGTACCTGTATCCGGACTGGAATTCGGCACCTGAAAATGCGTATCGGAAGCAGGCGCAGTCAAATCCGGAGGAATGTCCAGGGCAGGAGTTTCTTTAGCGGCCTGATAATTGATTTTTTCCGGCGTAATCATGTTGTGATACCAGCTGCAACCGTTTAGACCCGCTATTAACGCGCTAGCGCCGATCAGCTTTATTCCTGCTGAAATCTTGTATGTCATTATTGCTTATCCTTTATATGGCTGCTGCCTGGCGTAATGCCGCGCGTACAGTTTCGTGATATTCGGCGGCGAGTTCCGTCAGTGGTGAACGGATGCCGTTTTTAATTTTCCCCATTTCCGCCAGCGCCCATTTTACTGGGATAGGATTGGCTTCTACAAACAGATTCTGATGCAAGGCGAAAAGACGACGATTGATATCGCGTCCCTTTTGCAGGTTTGCGCTAAACGCTGCCGTACATAATTCGTGCATTTCGAGCGGGGCGATGTTGGCGGTGACGGAAATGACGCCGTGACCGCCCAGCAGCATGAACGCCAGCGCACTGGCATCGTCGCCCGTATACAGAGCGAAATCGGGAGGAGCGCGTAATATCAGTTCGGTAGCCCGTTCCATATTGCCGGTAGCATCTTTAATGCCGACGATCCCGGGCACTTGCGCAAGCCTGAAGGCCGTATCGTTGCTGATATCGCTGACGGTACGTCCGGGCACATTGTATAGTATCAGAGGCAAATCGACCGCTTCGGCTATAGTTCTGAAATGGCGATATAAACCTTCCTGTCCCGGTTTGTTGTAATAAGGGGCAACGGATAAGCCATAGTCTGCTCCCGCAGCCAGTGCGCACCGAGTCAGTTCTATGGCCTCGCGGGTGGAATTTGCACCGGTGCCTGCAATAATCGGTATGCGTCCTTGCGCTTGGTCTACGGCGGCTTTTACCAGCAAGCAATGTTCGGAAAAATCTACGGTGGGCGATTCGCCGGTAGTGCCGACAATTACGATCCCGTCCGTTTTCCGGTCGATATGCCACTCTATCAAATTACGCAGGCTTACCAAATCCAGGCCGCCGTCTTCCGACATGGGCGTGACTATCGCAACCAAACTGCCTGTGAGCATGTTATTTACCTTGTTCTGAATTAATCTGAGTTCGTTGCACGATTATCGTTTTGCTCATACGTCGTTAAAATGGAGCATAAAATACCGATGCCATAATTCTGATATTCCGTTTTCCGGATTTTCGCCTCTCTGTAACGCGCTCGTACCAGATTTGTGTCTCTGTGTTCCGGAGGTCTTGATATCAGCCGATACAGTTTTAAGGCTGCGGCGGAAAGGCCAAGAATATAATAGTTTAACTCATAAGCCGGATAGAGAAAACTCGCTTGGCGATAGCGGAGAAATTTAACGGGCAAAATTGAAATATTGCGGCGTACTCTTTAGATGTGTAGCATCACACAATACAACCAGTAAGCAAACTATGTGCAAAGGATAGGAATGTTTCTTGGAAAACGATAGCGATTCCTTACGCCGTCAGTTAAATCTACTACTGGCCAAAGCGCGCGAAAATGAAGAAAAATTATTGAGATTCGAGCGCTTCGAACAGCAATTGATGACGACGCGTACCCTGACGCAACTGATAACGATCATGCTGAAGGATTTTCCGGCCAGATTCGATCTGGAAGTGGTCAATCTGGTGTTGCTCGACACCGAAGGCGAATGGGCGCAAGCGCTGGGCAAAGAAGGTATCGTTTCGTTAGGCGCTATGGGCCTGTTACTCGGTCGCGATGTGTCCGGGTATTCCAGGAACTATACGCAGCCGTTCAGGCCGCGTCTCGCCGCTTATCAGGCGCATCAGCACATCGCCTTGTTTGACGGCACTGTCGTACCGCTCGGTTCCATGGCCCTGTTGCCGCTGGTGCGGCAAGGCCAGATTATGGGAGGACTGCATCTGGGCAGTCGCGATAAACATCGGTTCGTCACTCACGACGGAACGTATTTTCTCGAGCGTTTGTCCGCTTTTTTTGTCATGTGTCTGGAAAATGCGCTGATTTACGACAAACTGGAACGTTTCGGCCTGATGGATGCGCTTACGCAGGTCAACAATCGGCATTATTTCAATTTGCGTCTGAAAGAAGCGGTAAGTCATACCTTGCGCCATCGTGCGCCGCTCGTGGCGATGATGTTCGACCTGGATCATTTCAAGGCCGTAAACGATCGCTGGGGGCATCAGGTTGGCGATTACGTATTGCAGCAAGTAGTGCGTATCATGCAATCGCTGTTGCGTGGCGGCGATACGTTCGCACGCTACGGCGGCGAGGAATTCGTCGCTTTGCTTCCCGACACCGATCTGAAAGTCGCTATCGATATTGCCGAGCGCATACGTCTGGCGATCGACAAGCATCGATTCAGCGTAGGCGAACCGGAGTTGATCCATTTGTCCGTATCAATAGGCGTGGCACAGCTCGAAAGACGTGAGACGGAAAATAATAATGATGAAGAATTGGCGCGCGATCTGGTTGCCGCCGCCGATTCGGCTTTATATCGTGCGAAAGCGCAAGGCCGGAATCGGGTTGAATTCGATTCATGAACGACACAGTAAATCCTGCCGCGCCAACGATGCTGGCGATGGTCCGCGGTCTGGCGATGACGGAAATGCCGGCAGGGCTCTATATCCCGCCCGATGCGCTGGCGGTGTATCTGACTGCATTCGAAGGGCCTCTGGATTTGCTTTTGTATCTGATACGCCGACATCATCTGGATGTGCTGGATATCCAGATGGCTGAGCTTACCCGGCAATACATGGAATATGTAACCGCCATGCGCCGGCACAAGCTGGAACTGGCAGCCGAATATATGTTGATGGCAGTTTGGTTGATAGAAATCAAATCACGCATGTTATTGCCGCGAACCGAAACGGAAGAGGAAACGGATCAAGATAACGATCCGAGAGCCGATCTGGTTCGCCGACTGCTAGAATACGAACAGATACGGCAGGCGGCGCAGGCAATCGACGATATGCCGCGTTGCGGGCGCGATTATGCGGTAGCGTATGTCGACGACGAACCGGAAGAGATGCCCTTGCCCGGAATTCGGATAGAGGATTTATTGCGTGCATGGGAAGAATTGAAGACGCGCATACCCGTACCGGCAGCGCATTCCCTTGCGCGCAAAACGCTTTCGGTACGATCGGCCATGGAACAGATTCTGCACAGTTTGCAAGGCGATCTTTTTATTGAATTCACTACTTTGATCGCGCCTGAACAGGGTCTGGCGCATCGCGTCGTCAAGTTTCTGGCTGTGTTGGAACTGGCGCGCGAACAGAAACTGGAAATTATGCAGAATCAGCCCTTTGCACCTATTTATATGCGTTTGGCGAACGGAAATACGACTGATGGCCGAGCATGACGACGCGTTGACAATTGGGCTGAAACCCGGTGAGCTGAAACCCGGCGAGCTGAAAATAGTACTGGAGACTTTATTGTTTACCAGTACCGTTCCGGTATCGCTGAACGCAATACGCGCGGTATTCGGCGACGATTTGAGTGTGGAGGTTTTACGGCGCAGTTTAAGCGAGTTGGGCGAAGACTGGCGCAATCGCGGGCTGGAATTGACTGCAGTGGCGGAAGGCTGGCGATTTCAGACGCGTACGCAATACCAGCCGTATGTCCGGCGGCTGAGCAGGGAAAGCCCGCCGAAATATTCGCGTGCAGTCATGGAAACCCTTACCATTATTGCTTACAAGCAACCTGTGACGCGTGGCGACATCGAAGAAATACGCGGCGTGGGAGTCAGTACGCAGATTATCCGCACTCTGGAGCAACGGGGCTGGATACAAAATTCTGGACATCGCAACGTGCCGGGCCGACCGGCATTATACGTAACAACGCCGCAATTTTTGAACGATCTCAATCTGCGCTCGATCAGCGAATTACCTCCGCTTGTCGATTCCGGCAGTCGTATTCTGCCGAATCCTGCCAACGGGGAATTATTATAGCGACCTATAGCGTCGGGGCGATTTCTTCATGACTTTCCACGGAAACGGTATAATTGCGGTTTGGTAGCACAACTGGATTAATTATGTCTATGCCCCCCATGCGCCGTCCGCGCAAGCCTGTCGAAACTAACAACGCCAAAACTCATGCTCCTCAAGTCTCAGCGGAAATTTCCGGGGATGAGGAAGCAGACGCCAGCGTTGCTGCCGGATCGCAAAAACTGCAAAAAATGCTGGCGGCGGCAGGCCTGGGATCGCGACGGGAAATGGAAACCTGGATTGCCGGCGGACGTGTAAGCGTCAATGGCGCAGTGGCCAATCTGGGCACGCGCATCGTTTCCGGGGATCGCGTGCTGGTCGATCAGCGGCCGGTAAGACTCAGCTTTGAAGTGGAATTGCCCCGCATATTGATTTATCATAAACCGGACGGCGAGATAGTCAGCCGCGACGATCCCAAGTCGCGCAAGACCGTATTCGACGAACTTCCCCGGGTGCGCAACGGCAAATGGATCGCCATCGGCAGACTGGATTTCAATACCGAGGGTTTGCTGGTTTTCACTACTCACGGCGAGCTGGCCAATCGCCTGATGCACCCGAGTTTCGAGGTCGAGCGCGAATATGCGGTACGTATCATGGGCGAACTCAGCCAGGAGCAGATGCAGCAGATGACTGCCGGTATCCAGCTCGATGACGGTCCGGCGTTTCTCGAACGCATAGCGGAACAGGGCGGCGAAGGGTCGAACCGGTGGTACAAAGTGATTATCAAAGAAGGCCGCAACCGTGAAATCCGGCGCATCTTCGAAGCGATGGGAATGATGGTGAGCCGGTTGATACGGGTACGGTTCGGTATATTGAATCTTCCGCCGCGCATCAAGCGCGGTCAGATGCTTGAACTTGAAACGGGCCAGGTCGCTGCCATTTTGAAGTGGGCGGGTTTACCGGTGCCGGTAGCGTTGCCGCAAAATCGGCCGCAGGACAGAAAGCGCTGACAGATATCTTGCTTTGAATGGCTGCAGGGCCAGACTTGAATATTAACGATTGATAAAGGTTGCGATCATGGGGGTTTGGGCGCTGGTGGCAGTTGGTACGGGAGCAGCATTCGGCGCATGGTTGCGCTGGATGTTGGGCTTGTGGCTGAACCCGCTGTTTCCGACTCTGCCGTTAGGGACGCTGGCGGCCAATCTGGGCGGCGGTTACATTATCGGTCTGGCTATGGCTTTTTTTGCTCATCAGCCCGGACTTTCGCCCGAATGGCGGTTACTGGTGATTACTGGTTTTCTGGGCGGACTCACCACTTTTTCGACCTTTTCGGCCGAAGTGTTTACGCTGCTCTCCCGTCAGCAATGGCAGTGGGGCAGTCTGGAGGTACTGGTGCATGTCGCCGGTTCCATTACCATGACCGGCCTGGGCGTTTTAACCTATAAGGCATTGAGAGGGTAGATATGTCCGAGATCTGTTTACGTTTATATACTCGCGAAGGACAACGCCGCCAAGCCCGCCTGCTGTACGATTATCTGTTGGAAAGCGCGCACAGTCTCGGTGCGACAGGTGGTACCGTATTGCGTGCCAGCGCAGGCTTCGGCCGTCACGGTATGCGCGAAGAAGTTTTTTTTGAATTGGGCGGCGAATTGCCGGTCGTCGTCGAACTGATCGTAACTCAGGCTCAGGCCGACGCGATGTTGGCGTTATGCCGGGAACAGCAATTGAGCCTGTTTTATACCTCAATGCCGGTCACGGCAGGGATTACGAACGACTGACATTTTCGGCCAGGGAGCGCACATGGATCTTACCGATGGTTTAATTCCCCAGAACTGGCAATGGATGTGGCTGGCGTTTGCAGTTGTATTGGCAAAAACTTTATGGAGTGCGCCATGGCATATGCTGAAAAAGCCGGGAATACTCAACCTGCTGCTGGGCGCATCGGTATTGGTGCTATTTTACTGGCAAGTCAGGGCGGGCGTAAAACCGGGGCTGAATCTGCATTTGCTGGGGGCGACGCTGCTTACCTTGATGTTCGGGCCGTGGTTTGCCTTGCTGGGATTGATGCTGGTATTGTTGCTCACCACTTTCTACAATGGCGCCTGGGAGGCATTTGCGGCTAACAGTTTCATTCTGGGCGTAGTTCCGGTGACGCTAAGCTGGCTGATTTATCGCGTTGCCGATAGCCGTTTAACCAATCATCTGTTTATCTATATCTTCGTGAACGCATTTCTTGGCGCGGCGCTGGCGATCATGGCGACCGGTCTCGCAGCGACCGTGTTCCTGTCTATTGCGGGCGATTATACCTGGCACGATCTCTCTCGAACCTATTTGCCCTATTATTTGCTGATGGCCTGGTCGGAGGCGCTGACTACCGGTGTGATCATGACATTGATGGTTGTGTATCGGCCTCATTGGGTGGCGACCTTTGACGACAAGATGTATATCGAAAATCGTTAGCGGCAGCTAGTTTGTCGCCGCTAGACTGAACTGCTTCGTCTTTACAATGACGTACCAGGTATCGACCACAAATGCGTAACATAATAAAACAGACTTGATCCGGCTGCGCAGCCGCCGTTAGTCGTATCAGGATCAATTCATGAATGATGCAAGCATAAATCCGCTGCGCTACTGGCAGCCGGCGGCAATAAACTATCCCGATGAGCTGCCGATTTCCGCGGTGCATGCGGATATTGCCGCAGCGCTACTGTCCAACCAGGCGATTATTGTTTGCGGCGCTACCGGCTCCGGTAAAACGACGCAATTGCCCAAAATCTGCCTGGCGGCCGGTCGCGGCCAATCAGGGCGTATCGCCTGTACGCAGCCTCGGCGCATTGCCGCGCGTACCGTCGCGTCGCGTATCGCGCAGGAACTGGGCACGCGCATCGGCGAGGGCGTTGGATATAAAGTACGTTTCAGCGATCAGGTGCGGGCCGATAGCGTCATCAAAGTCCTGACCGACGGCATGTTGCTGGCGGAGACCACGGGCAATCGCGATTTGCGCGAGTACGACACGATTATCATCGACGAAGCGCACGAGCGCAGCGTGAATATCGATTTCCTGCTCGGATATCTACGGCAATTGATGGCGCGGCGGCCCGAGCTGAAAGTGATCATTACCTCGGCCACGATCGATGCCGATCGGTTTTCCCGGCATTTTAACCATGCGCCGGTGATCGAAGTCTCCGGCCGTACGTACCCGGTGGAAATCCGCTATCGGCCGATTCTGGCGCCGGAGATGGCCGACGACGGGCAGAAAACGCGGGAACCGGATGAAGACCGGATGATATTGGCGATTACGGATGCCGTGGACGAATTGTCGGCGGCGGGCGACGGCGACGTTCTGGTGTTTTTGCCCGGCGAGCGCGAAATCCGCGAGGCGGCGGAAGCGCTGCGTAAACATCATCCGCCGCACACGGAAATTTTACCTCTGTTTGCGCGTTTGTCGGTCAAGGAGCAGGAACGGATTTTTCAGCCGACCAATGCACGACGGATTATTCTGGCGACTAACGTTGCGGAAACTTCTCTGACCGTTCCGGGCATCCGGTACGTTGTCGATACCGGTTACGCCAGGATATTGCGCTATTCGGCGCGCAATAAAGTTGATCAGCTGCTGACGGAAGCGGTGTCGCAAGCCTCGGCCAATCAGCGCTCCGGCCGTTGCGGCCGGGTGGCGGCGGGCATCTGCATCCGTTTGTATTCCGAACAGGAATATGCCGGCAGGCCGGCGTATACCGATCCGGAAATACTGCGTACGTCACTGGCCGGCGTCATTCTGCGCATGCTGGCATTGCGGCTGGGGCAGCCGGAGGAATTTCCCTTCCTCGATACGCCGACGCCGCGCGCTATTGCAGACGGCTATCAACTGCTGGAAGAACTGAATGCGGTCGACGATATGCGACGGCTGACGCAGACCGGCAAGCAATTGTCGCGGTTGCCGCTGGACCCCAAAATCGGCCGCGTGTTGCTCGCCGCGCAGCAGCAATCGTGCCTTACCGAGGCGCTGATCATTTGCTCCGCGCTGTCGGTGCAGGACCCGCGGGAAAGACCGGTCGCCAAAGCCGGTGCGGCGGACGAAAAACATCGGATTTTTGCCGACGAGCGCTCGGATTTTGTCGGCGTGCTGAAATTGTGGGAAGCGTACGACGATCTGATCAAGCATCAAAAATCCCGACGCAGCCTGCAGGAACAGTGTCATGCTCAATTTTTGAATCCCGCCCGGTTGCGCGAATGGCGCGAAGTGCACGGTCAGC
>DAIETB010000153.1:0-4683 GCA_027345925.1 Sulfuriferula sp. | reverse complement strand
CAGTTTTTTTATCAAGCGGCATCGGGCCTTTCAGGAAGCCGGGATGCCGGCTCTGCTGATGGATATCAGCGGCGCCAACTGCTACGAGCTGAAACAGGAAGAACTGGCGTATGCCGGACGATTTCAGGCACAGGCCTATCTCGACGGAGAGTTGTTGCAACAAGTAATAAAATTCATGCCGCGTACGGCGGAAAATACGGGGTTATAGCGCTATGCCTGGAGAAACATCATTATTACCAAAAATCTTCGTCCCCGGAAATTCGTTCTGGCCGCCCGCGCCGCATTCGATCCTGCTGGCTTTCGCTGTCAACCGGATATTGGCGCGATGTATCGAACCCGACCAATTCTTGCCGCTGGCGGATAAAACGGTTTGTATTTGCGTAACGGACGTGAAACTGACGTTTTATCTCGGCTCGAACCGGCACGGCCTGGTAGCTCGCCGCAATAGTCCGTTGCCGGATTTGACCATCGCCGCCTCGGCCCTCGATTTTCTGAAACTGGCCTTGCGGGAGGAAGATCCCGACACCCTGTTTTTCGGACGGCGCTTGTCGATGGAAGGCGATACGGAGTTAGGCTTGCTGATAAAAAATTTGCTGGATTCGGTGGATCCGTCCCGATTATTGATGCTGCGCTGGCTGCCGGAAACACTGCGCAACACGCTCAGAGCGAGGTTGCTATCGTGAATACGCGCTACAATACGATGGATTTATGTCATGTACCGGCGAGTCGCTTGCAAATGGCCGCGTTGCAGGCCGTTACGGAATTGCAGCGCGGCGCCAGCATTGATCTGCTGACCGGGCTGGAACCGACGCTCATGATGCACAGCCTTAACCTGCAATTGCGCCATCGCCTCAACTGGCAGGTTATCGAAGCAGCGCCGGGGCTATGGAGGGTATCGATACGCCATCGCGATGATGTCGCACCCGCAGACCTGATGGATATCCTCAGCCGCGACCATCAGCGGCTGGACGAATTGTTCGGCTTGTCGCTGCAACTCGTCAATGCGGGCAGGGTCGCCGAAGGGATTCCTCTGATCATGGAATTTTCGGACGGTCTGAAGCGGCACGTTCACGTCGAGAACGATATTCTGGTGCCTGCTTTTCGGGGACCTGACACCGGCCCGGTCGCCACGATGCTGCGCGAGCACGACGATATACTCGTGCAACTGACGCTTATCGAATCGTATTGCAGCGCCGGAGAATCGGTGCCGGCATGGGAACTGTCGCCTTTTCTGGCGATACTGTCCGGCACCATGGCTAAACATGAAAACCGGGAAGAACAGAATCTGTTTCCGCAATGGGATCACGCCTTGCGACAGGCTTCGCCGGAGGACAAACAGGCCTTGATGGCTCAGGTTCAACAGGAATTAGCGGGTCTGCCTGTTCCAGGGCAGAATTCCGGAACTTCACCGAATCTGTGATTGCGCCGGTTTTGGGCAGACCAAGGGTCGAAGACGAGATAGCTAGCACCTGTTTTTCGACATAGATAACGCGCCAATGCCATGTCGCAGATTTGCGCTTCCAGCAAATGAGGAACAAGATGCCGGCCGAACCGCAGAGGTTTGAATGATCGTTCTCGAACCCTGATTTTCGTTTGACGGAAAATTTACACAGGATGCAATGCGTGAATACGTGTTTAACCTCTTGAAATGACAGCGGTTGCCAACGGCAGGAACAGCGTCAGCGTGGAGTCAGGCAACGCAATGAATCCATGATGCCGATAGAAAGCCTCCGCTGCTTTATCTTTGGCGTCTACCATTAAGGCGTAGGCGGCAATCTCGGAGCTAGCGGCACGGGCGAGCGCATCGGCCAGCAGCGCCCCGCCTAAGCCTCGCCCCTTGAAGGCCTGATCGACGGCCAAGCGACCCATCCGTACCGCTGGCGCGGTTGGGTAGCGCGGCAGTTTTTTGGCCGTCGTAGCAGGAAGATCGGCCAGCAGCAGACTCGCCGATGCCAAGGTATAGTAGCCCGCGATGCGCTGAACGTCATCCAGCGCCACAAAGCAGGCGGCGATGCGGCGGCGAACGTCCTGGGTGACTTGCTCCTTCAAGTAGCGATCCAGCGGTTCCGAACCGCTGTTGAACTCGGTACGGCCATAGGCCGTATCGAGCGGTACGAGCCGGAACGACTGACTGGTCATTCAGTGCGCAAGAGCTTGCTGCGACGAGCAAATGCACGTTCCAAAGCCGGCACCGCTTGCGGCGGCGATAGTAAGGCTTGGGCGAAGCATTCCTGATCGGCTCGCGACAAGCGGATAATTTCGGCTTGCTCAATGGCACGCTGGGCGGCAGTTTGTACGGCATCCACCACGAAATCGGTCATGGTGCGCCCCTGAAGTTCTGCGGCACGCTTGAGCATTGAATGCAGATCGGTACTGATTCGGGCTTCGAGACGAGCGGTGGAAACGGTTTGTGGCATGGGTTTGCCCTCCTGACGATTATTATACGGCAATCTGCCGTACATTGTCGCTTTGCTTCGGTAAGCTTCTGCAAATAAAAGTATTCGAAAGAAGAAAACATGGGGTCACGTCTAACAATCCAAAAGAAAACATGGGGTCAAGAAAACATGGGGTCAAAGAAAACATGGGGTCACGTCTAACAATCCAACATTTTTTATTCCCTTATCGGAATCTCTATGTGTAGGCAAGTATAGAACTAGCTTTGCTTTTCAGTCAGCCAGTTTTCGATTGTGAGACATGACCTCGGTTTCGCCAGACTGAGTTTACTTTTTTTGTTTCTCGAGGTGAGCCTTAATTTTGTCCATCCCATCAATAAGAGCGGCGTTTACCTGGTCATTTTCGTTGATTGCTTTCTGTAGGGATTCGATAACTTCTAAAAGGGCAATCGTGGGAATCACAACATTTGCAAATGGCGTAAATGAATTAGGGCCGACTTCTAACCCTAGCGTTAGTTTTGATACTACAGGGCCAAAACCAACATTTAATATTCTGTCCGCGCAAATCGCTTGCAAAGGATTGCTAGCATAAATTGTTGGTTGTGACGCCAGTTCTTGTTGTTGATCGCTTATATTTTTTGATTTCGTCATGCTAACTCCAGATTGGTTATAGAAACAAGTAAATCAGGTTTCCCTAATGAATCTGGATTAGCTCGTAGTAAGTTGTCCAATACGGGGATAGTGTCGGCAGTGACATCGTTAGAATAGGTCACATTCAAATCAAAGTTTTTATGATTTCCTGTTCTTAGGTCAGATTCAACATTACTTGACGATTGAATATTTACAATGAAAGAAGGAATCCAAGTGAAATTTTTTAGCTAAATGCGGATAAAAATACCTTTAAATAGTCTTGACTTGACCGCTAGATAATGTATCTTTGCCATATATCTATACCACATTGTGTGTGCTGGAGATAGCAATGGATGCCGGCCCGGGTAACTGATATTCGGGATTATGGAAGGAGAAATCATGGTGAGTCACGTAACGCAACACACTGGCGGCATGCTTGTTTCCTTGCCTGCCGCGGTCATCAAGCGCGATGGCAGCCGGGCGGATTTCGACGCCGATAAGATTCGCTTCGCTATTCAGCGTGCCGGTCAGGCCAGCGGCGAATTCGACGGCAGCGAAGCGGGCCTGCTCACCGCTCAAGTGACTAAGGTACTGATCCACAAATTTCACGGCGAGCCGCCTGCGATCGAGAATATCCAGGATGTGGTCGAGCAGGTGCTGATTTCCGCCAATCACCTTAAAACCGCGCGCACCTATATCGTCTATCGCGAGCAGCATCAGAAATTGCGTCAGGACCGCCGCACCATGGTCGATGTCGCTGCTTCCGTCAACGAATACCTCGATCAGCAGGATTGGCGCGTCAATGCCAATGCCAATCAGGGTTACAGCCTGGGCGGGCTGATCCTTAACGTGTCGGGTAAAGTGGTGGCCAATTACTGGCTGAGTCATGTTTACCCTCCCGAAGTTGGGCTGGCGCATCGCGACGGCGATATTCATGTGCACGATCTGGATATGCTGGCGGGGTACTGCGCCGGCTGGTCGCTGCGGATGCTGCTCCACGAAGGTCTCAACGGCGTGCCCGGCAAAGTGGAAGCGGGGCCCCCTAAACATCTGTCGAGCGCTGTCGGGCAGATCGTCAATTTTCTCGGGACGCTGCAGAACGAATGGGCCGGCGCGCAGGCGTTCAGTTCCTTCGACACGTACATGGCGCCTTTCATCCGCAACGATAATCTGCGTTACGAAGAAGTCAGACAGTGCATACAGGAGCTGATCTACAATCTCAATGTGCCGTCGCGCTGGGGTACGCAAACGCCGTTCACCAATCTTACCTTCGACTGGACCTGCCCAGAAGATCTTCAGCAGCAGGTGCCCGTTATCGGCGGCCGAGAGATGCCTTTTACTTACGGCGATCTGCAAGTCGAGATGGATATGATCAACCGTGCTTACATCGAAGTGATGACTACCGGCGACGCCAAGGGGCGGGTATTCACTTTTCCCATCCCGACTTACAACATGACGCCCGATTTTCCCTGGGACAGCGAGAATGCCCAATTGCTGTTCGAGATGACGGCAAAATACGGCTTGCCCTATTTTCAGAACTTCATCAATTCGGAGCTGAAGCCGAATATGGTGCGCTCGATGTGCTGCCGCCTGCAGCTCGATCTGCGCGAATTACTCAAGCGCGGCAACGGTCTGTTCGGCAGCGCCGAGCAAACCGGTT
>DAIETB010000144.1:0-4275 GCA_027345925.1 Sulfuriferula sp. | reverse complement strand
TTCCGGCAGCTCGCAGAAGCCCAAGCTCGCCATACCCTGGTTTGCTTTCGGTTTTATCGGCGTAGTTATTTTTAATTCGCTGCATTTATTGCCGCATAACGTGGTTAAGCTGGTTATTCAGATCGATACCCTGCTACTGGCGATGGCGATGGGGGCACTGGGTCTGTCGACGCATATTTCGGCATTGCGTCAAGCCGGCATCAAGCCTATTCTGCTTGGCCTGGTGATCTTCGTCTGGCTGATTATCGGCGGAGCCGTTATCAACAAGCTGGTCATGTCTGCGTTCGGCCTATAAATAAAAGGCCTGTTGCATACGTTGCAACAGGCCTTTTGTGTAGCAAAAACCTATCCGCCCGGTTCAGCCGGGCGGATTTTTTTTACAGCTTCTCGCTGTGCTCGGACAGATATTTGGCAACGCCTTCAGGCGATGCGCCCATTCCGCTTTCGCCTTTTTGCCAGCCGGCCGGACAGACCTCGCCGTGTTCTTCGGTAAATTGCAATGCGTCGATCATGCGCAGCATCTCATCGACGTTGCGGCCCAGCGGCAGATCGTTGACCACCTGATGCCTGACGGTGCCGGAACGGTCGATCAGCAAGGAACCGCGCAAGGCTACGCCGCCTTCGAGTTCCACATCGTACGCGCGGGAAATTTCATGTTTGACGTCGGCGATCATGGTGTATTTGACCTGGCCTATTCCGCCCTGGTTAACCGGAGTGTTTTTCCATGCCAGATTGGTAAACTGCGAATCGATGGAAACGCTGATGACCTCTACTCCGCGCTTGCTGAATTCTGCCAGCCGATGATCGAATGCAATCAGTTCGGAAGGACAGACGAAAGTAAAATCCAGCGGGTAAAAAAACAGTACGACGTATTTGTTTTTGGTGAATTCCGAGAAAGTGATATCTTTAATCTCGTTATTGCCCAATACCGCAGTGGCGGTAAAATCGGGGGCGGGTTTGCAGACAAGTACGGACATATAAAACTCCTTATTAAAGTCGGGTTGAAAACATCGGGTTAAAAAGGTGCAACAACTGCTAGAATCTATCTATTGATGGTGTGCTTGTCAATTAATACCTCCAAACCACTGGATTTACTTTCATTTATGCGGAAACTTGCTGCCTCACGTCCTACTCCGGCTGAAATTACCGCGTGGCTGATCACGCTGGGTTTATTGGTTTTCGTTCTGATTTTCCATCTTCTGCCAGCGTTGCTGGCAGGATTGCTGGTGTTCGAACTGGTGCATCTGATTTCGCCCTGGATAGCGCATCATTTGCCCGGTCAGCGCTCGAAATTGATCGCGGTCGGTCTGCTGTCGTTTCTGGTGGCGCTTTTACTGACTGCCGTCAGCCTTGGGCTCGTGGCTTTTTTTCGCTCTGACGCCGGCAGCCTGACCCGGTTATTCGCAAAAATGGCCGAGATCATAGACGATTCGCGCCAGTCGATTCCACTCTGGATTACGCCTTATTTGCCATCCGATGCCGAAACCATCAAGCAAACGATCAGTGCCTGGTTGCGCACCCACGCCAGCGAAGTACAGCTGGCAGGCACCGAAGCAGGCAGACTGGTTGCGCGCATATTGATAGGAATGATTATCGGCGGCCTGCTGGCATTGCGCGAGATGGTGGCGATGGAAGACTATAAACCGCTTGCGCGAGCCTTGGCCGGCCGAGCCGAACGCGTGCGCCTGGCCTTTCATCGCATCGTCTTTGCTCAAGTCCGCATCGCTAGTATCAATGCGGCGCTCACCGTAGTTTATCTGATGGTCATTCTGCCCTTGCTAGGCATCCATCTGCCGTTGACCAAAACCATGATCGTGTTTACGTTCGTCGCCGGTCTAATCCCGGTAATAGGCAATATTTTTTCCAATACCGTGATCATTATCGTCAGTCTGAGCCATTCGCTGGACATCGCCGTGGGCTCGCTGGCATTTTTGCTGGTAATACATAAGCTTGAATATTTTTTGAACGCACGCATAGTCGGCAACAAGATTCATGCCCAAACCTGGGAATTGCTGATCGCGATGTTATTGATGGAAGCTGTGTTCGGGCTGGTTGGGCTGGTTGCAGCGCCAATTTATTACGCATACATAAAGGACGAACTGGTAGCGCGTCACTGGGTATAACTGCGACGACGCGCACTATCAATTCGCTGACGACATTCAGACCACTTCGGCGGGAGCGAGCTTGCAGGCATTCGGCGTATCGTCGGTCTCGATCTGGATAGTAGCGTGATGAATATCGAACCGGTCTTCGAGCGCGTCGCTGACCCGGTTCAGGAAATTTCCGCCCGGATAGCCGGACGGCATGATCAGATGCGCCGTCAATGCGGTTTCTGTCGTGCTCATTGCCCACACATGCAGATCGTGAACTTCGCTCACGCCGTCCAGCGTTTTTAAATAGACGCGAACCCGTTCGATATCGATGCCTTCCGGTACCCCGTGCAAGGCCAGATTGATCGAGTCCCGCAACAATCCCCAGGTACCCGCCAATATCAGTATTGCTATTATCAGGCTTACAACCGGATCCAGCCATTGCCAGCCAGTATAGATAATCGCAAATCCGGCTATCACCACCCCCATCGAGATGATCGCATCGCCGACCATATGCGTAAACGCGCCCCGCACATTCAGATCGTTCTTGCGTCCGGCCATGAACAATACGGCCGAACCCAGATTGATCGCCACGCCGAATGCGGCGACTATGATAACCGTTTTGCCGACTACCGCGCTCGGCTGATCGAAGCGTAATATCGCCTCCCACGCGATGCCGCCGGTAACCATGAGCAACAAGCCGGCATTCCCCAGCGCCGCCAGAATCGACGTACTGCGCAATCCGTAAGTGTATCGTTGGGTAGGTGCGCGTTTTACCAGCACGCTGGCTCCCCACGCCAGCAACAAACCCAGCACATCGCTTAAATTATGCCCGGCATCTGCGAGCAATGCCAGGGAATTGCCAAATATACCGTAGATGACTTCGGCAACGACGAAACCGGCATTAAGAATAATTCCCAGCAAAAAAGCCCGGCCAAAATCCTTAGGCGCATGCCCGTGTCCAATACCGTGGCTATGCCCGTGATGCGCATGATCCTTATCATGATCGTGGTGCTCATGGTCATGGTCGTGGCTGATATGCGGCCTGTCTTGAGTCATGTTGCGATAATCCTTTGTATAATGCTACGCACTGCCGGTTAAGAATTTACTGACCCGCGATCGAAAAGAAAATTTAACGGCGGTCCGCATCAGTATTTTTAAATTCGTGTATATTTAAAACCTTGTAGCTACTACAGAGTCAAGCGTTTTACAAAAACAGGAACCGATCACTATGAGATCATTGTTAAAAATAGGCGAATTAGCTCATCATACCGGCTGCCCGGTAGAAACTATTCGTTATTACGAGCGCGAAGGCTTATTGGATCCGCCGCTGCGTTCCCGGGGGAATTTTCGGTTATATGACCAAAAACATACGGAACGGCTGAATTTTATCCGGCACTGCCGCTCGCTCGACATGACGCTGTCGGAAACGCGCACATTATTGAAATTTCGCGACGTGCCGGAAGATAGTTGCCTGGAGGTCAATGCCTTACTGGACAAGCATATCGGTCATGTCGTGGAACGCATTGCGGAATTATCCGCCTTACAGAACGAATTGAACGAATTGCGGAGCAAGTGCGGCGGCGTTCAGACCACCCGCAATTGCGGAATTCTGCAAGGACTGTCCGGTTCTGACGTTTCCATGCCTAAAAATCTCGGCTCTCACGGCGGCGGTTGCCACTGAAGCGCGGAATCCGGACGCGGCATCATGGGCGGGATCTACGAGCAAATCGCACGCCCTACCGGTTTTCTTGCCGAATTAAGACCATGTGTAGTTATAATCCGGCAGTCGGCACGGTTTTTCACGTCATTGCAAGCAATTTGTTATAATAGCCAGCTTTCGTGGGCTATATTTACCTCGGGTCTTAATCGCTTTGAACACTAATCGTCCCGCTTTAACGCATGTTTTTCTGGGGTTCATGTTTGCGCTGACAGCGTTGCTCTGGTTTTCCACGCTCGATCATAACGCATTGGTGCGCCCGGACGAAGGACGCTACGCCGAAATCCCCAGGGAAATGCTGGTGAGCGGAGATTGGGTCACGCCTCGCCTGAACGGTCTGAAATACTTTGAAAAACCGGCTTTGCAATACTGGTTGACCGCCATTGCCTATAAAACCTTCGGCGAACATAACTGGACCGCGCGTTTATGGGCGGCGCTCAGCGGATTCCTGGGCATAATGCTGGC
>DAIETB010000138.1:0-6531 GCA_027345925.1 Sulfuriferula sp. | reverse complement strand
GGCTTGTGGCGTTCGGATGAGGACGGCAGAGTGGAGGTCCGTTTTACTCCCGGTTACGCGCCGCAAATCAGCGCATGGCGGGAAATGCAACGTTCCTACTGGCAGGACCGGTATGTAGACGCAGTTTTGGATAAATAATGGTTACGATACATACGGAAACGAAAATTACGACCCAGGCGGACTGGGCGAACTTGTTGCAGCGATTAACGCGAGAGATGGATGTCGCCGGAAAACGCCTGATCGAAGACGCCGCGCAGTGGTTACAGACCTTGCCCGACGCTGGGACGACCGAGGCTGGCGCACGCTGGCAATGTGCTGCCGGAATGGCTTTGCTGGCGGCCGATCTGCAGATGGACGGCGAAAGCATCGCGGCGGCGTTGTTGCTCAATGCGCCGGTCGACCAAAAAACGCCGGTACGGGCCGAGGTATTGCGTTTGGTTGCCGAGGTTGCCAAACTCGAAAAAATAGGCGATTTGATTGCCGGCACGGATACCGGTCGTCGCGACGGAAATAGCCAGATCGAAAATCTGCGGCAGATGCTGCTGGCGATGGTCGAGGACATTCGCGTGGTGCTGATCAAGCTGGTCGAGCGCGCTTATGCGTTGCGCATGTCGATCCAAGGCACGGATGAGACGGAGCGAGTGCGGATTGCGCGCGAAGTGCAGGCGCTGTTCGCGCCGCTGGCTAATCGTTTGGGCATATGGCAGATCAAGTGGGAAATGGAGGATTTAGCGTACCGGATACTCGAGCCGGCCAATTATCAGCGCATTGCCCGATTGCTCGACGAAAAACGGCTGGATCGCGAACGCTATATCGCTCAGGTAGTGACTAAGCTGCAGGCCGAACTGACTGCCGCCGCCATTTCGGCGGAAGTGAGCGGAAGACCGAAGCATATCGTCAGCATCATCAATAAAATGAACCGCAAACATCTGGCTTTCGAGCAACTGTACGATATTCGTGCAATTCGCATACTGGTGCGGGAAGTAAAAGACTGTTACGCCGTGCTGGGGCTGATACATCATCTCTGGCAGCCGATCGCGGGCGAATTCGACGATTATATTGCGCAACCGAAAAGTAACGATTATCGTTCCCTGCATACCGGCGTTATCGGGCCGGAAAATAAAGCGCTGGAAGTGCAAATTCGTACGTTCGACATGCATAGGCATGCCGAACTGGGTATGGCTGCGCATTGGCGTTACAAGGAAGGTACGGTTTCCGGCGACGAAATAAACCATAAAATCGCATGGTTGCGGCAGATACTGAAATGGAAAGATGAGGTTGCGGACGGTCGTGAGCTGGCGGAATTATTCAAGAACGAATTGTTTCAGGACCGGATTTATGTGTTGACGCCGCAAGGTCGGGTCATCGATCTAGAAGCCGGAGCCAGTCCGGTGGATTTTGCCTATCATGTGCACAGCGATCTAGGGCATCGTTGTCGCGGTGCCAAAGTCGACGGCGTTATCGTCCCTCTCAACACACCGCTGAAAAACGGCCAGAGAGTAGAAATACTGACTGCCAAACAGGGTGCGCCAAGCCGTGATTGGCTCAATCCCTCGTTAGGATATCTGGCGACTTCGCGGGCGCGCGCCAAGGTCAGGCACTGGTTTCGATATGAGCATTTTGACGAAAATGTAGCGGCAGGGCGGGAAATGCTGGATCGTGAGCTGCGGAGGTCCGGCGGTTCCGATATCAGCGTAGACAAGCTCTCTGTCAAACTTGGCTCGGCGAAAGGCGACGAGTTTCTCGCGGCGATCGGTCGCGGCGATATCAGCAGTCATCAGTTAATGGCGGCCATTCAGTCGCTCATGCCGCAACCCGACATTATCTCCTCGCCCAGGCGGGTGTTGCGTAACAGAAAACCCGGCGAAGATCGTCGTATACTCATCGAAGGCGTAAGCGACTTGCCTGTCACGATGGCGAGATGCTGTCACCCGTCTCCGCCTGCCGGGATCGTGGGATACGCGACTCAGGGGCGCGGTATTACGATCCATCGCTACGATTGTGCCAACGTATCGCGTCTCGGCGAAGAACGCAAGCAACGTTTGCTTGCTGCGCGCTGGGACATCGATGAAGAAGCGGGCAGCAGCGAAATCAGGGTGCAGGCGTTTGACCGGCACGGTTTGCTGCGCGACGTGTCCGATATCCTGGCAAAAGAAAAAATCTCGGTGGTTCGGGTCAACACCGAATCAAAAGGCGATATGGCGATCATGCTTTTTCAGGTGCACGGCACCGGTGAGGACCATCTCGCGCGCATTCTGGAACGGCTTCGCCGCTTGCCTAACGTCGTAGAAGCGATACGCACCAGCTGAAATTATGCGCGATCGATATTTGAAAGCCGGGTCTAAAGTTTTGACTGAATCGGCCGTTAATGATTTATATAAATTTATTTCAAATAAAAAAATTAATTAAATCATTCGGTTATGGTTTTTTTACAAAAAAATCAAATATTTTAATAAAAATCCCTAAAGTTTTGCTAAAGCGGGCCGATAAAGTAAATTGTAGAGATCTTGAAAAATCCTGACAGTGGATTTCCGGCTGCTTCAATGTTTGCGAGCATCGGTAATCTTACACGGCTTTTTCCGGCGATTTTACGGTTTGCGTCTGCAGGCCGTAGTTTTACTGAGTTTGAAATAAGTGCCATATCTTTATGCTCGATACTTTGGGCAAATTTCGTTCGTCTGTAAGACGGACGCGTCATTTTTACGCCTTGATTGCGTACACAAAAAACAGCACGTCACCTATTTTCTCAAATCTCCCATCGCCTCATTATGCTAACCAAGTCGTTACCCGACTGTTCAATAGCGTTATAAGGAGAATAAAAATGACTACAAATGATATCCTGGCCGAAATTCGCGATGCCAACCTTAACTATCTTATGCTGGCGCAACAAATGATACGGGCAGATAAAGCAACCGCTATTTTCCGTTTGGGCGTGGACGCGCAAATCGCCGAATTGCTCGAAGGCTTAAGCAATTCTCAACTGCTTAAGCTTGCGAGTTCGAACATGATGCTTGCGCGGTTTCGTTTCGATGACGGAGCGATCCTGGGCATGCTGACCAGCTACAGCAAGGATCGTCTCCTGGCGCAATCTCATGCGGCCATATTAATGGCCGGGCAGGCCGTAGCAGAAGCCGCTTGATAATCAGTAACAATTCACAGGGGAGAGCATGAGATGGCAAAACTCAGCGTAGCGAGCGAAGCTCAGGAAATTCAGTTGGCGATAGAAATGATCGGGCTCGGTGCCAGACTGCAATTGCTGGAATCCGAAACCTCTCTGTCGAGAGAGCGTCTGCTGAAATTATATAAAGAGCTGAAACATGTTTCGCCGCCTAAAGGCATGCTGCCGTTTTCGACCGACTGGTTCTTGACCTGGCAACCCAATATCCATGCCTCGCTGTTTCTCAATATTTATAAATATCTGGTTCAGCATGCCGGGATACAGGGCATACAGGCGATTATGAAAGCATATCAGCTGTATCTCGAGCAGATGGAAATCTCTGGAGACGATGAAGCCGTATTGTCTCTGACCCGCGCCTGGACCCTGGTCCGCTTTATCGAAAGCAATATGCTGACAACGGCTGTATGTACCCATTGCCGCGGCCGATTTGTCATCGATCGTTTCGATTTGAACCATCATTATGCGTGCGGTTTATGCCATTTGCCGTCGCGTGCGGGCAAAACCAAAAAATTACGCGAAGAAACCGCCCGAGCTTTACTCGTCTGATTAAAATAACGTTTCCCTCGAGGGAAATTCATTTCGATAGCGCTCGTATTCATTGCCTTGTTATAGTTATATTTTGCTTTACCGGATTCGCGCGGTAATATTGCGCTAAACAGGCCGCATCTGCTTTCCCCATAATTCTGCTCATCGGTAAATGGCGTTTTGAAAAAGATTAATTTTGCCGGATTGAGGAGATTGTCTTTTTCAGGCCGGATACCCGTAATAATTGCCCTGTCAGGACAATTGCTGGCATTGCTGGCAATCGGTTCGCTATGGCTGATCGGGACGTATCTTGCTTTTCCTATCCTGCATTCGGTGACGCTGGGCATGGCGGTATTGCTGCAGGGAGCCGTTGCCGCCCTGATAGGCCGCTGGTTTGGGCTGGCTGCATGGTGGTGGCTGTTTCAATTGCTGTTTCCTCCTGCTTTGTTTTTTGCTCTGACTCTGCATCTGCCTTCGTATCTGTATCTGGCCGGTTTCATCGTTTTGTGGTTGTGGTACGGACCGGCATTTCGAACGCAGGTTCCGTTTTATCCTTCAAGTCCGGCAACGTGGAAATCTCTCGTTCCTTATTTCCCCCGCGATCGTACGTTCAAGTTGATCGATATCGGCAGCGGAACGGGCGGTAAGTTGTTAAATTTAGCCGCACTTTATCCCGATGGTGAGTTCCTGGGTGTAGAATTGGCGCCGCTGGTGTGGGGCGTCAGCTGGATGCGGGCGCGCTTGCGCCGGAGCAGGGCGAAGTTTGTTTGCGCCGATTATATGGATGTCGATTTTTCAAAATGCGATCTCATATTTGCCTATTTGTCTCCGGCGGCCATGCCTGCGTTATGGGAAAAAGCGCGCCGCGAAATGCAGCCGGGAGCGATTCTGTTCAGCAACGAGTTCGGAATCCTGGAGCAGGAACCCGATGTCGTCATTCATAAGGCAGGAGTTCGTGCGCCGTTGTTCGTCTGGTATATGTAATTTTAGGATCGCCACGTCAAGTTTGGACTTTCAGAGCCGTTATAACAATTATATTTAATAATGGAGGCTGGTCCTTCATTTCACGGGGAGCAGCAAGTGTTAGTAATTGTTGGCTATATAGTGGTGCTCGCGGCGGTATTCGGTGGGTTTGCGATGGCGGGCGGTCATATGGCCGCATTGTTTCAGCCTATTGAATTGCTGATGATAGCCGGGGGAGCGGGCGGTGCTTTTTTTGTCGGCAACAACGGAAAATCCGTTAAAGCGACTTTGAAAGCGATGACTTCGATACTGAAAGGCTCGACGTACACCAAAACCCTGTATATGGATTTGCTTGCTTTGCTGTTTGAAATTCTGGGTAAAGTTCGCAAGGAAGGCCTGATGTCGATTGAAGGCGATATCGAAACGCCGGAAACCAGTCCGCTGTTCAGTAAATACCCCTCAATTCTCGCCAACCATCATGTCATTGAGTTTATGACGGATTATTTGCGATTAATGGTTTCAGGCAATATGGATGCCTTTCAGATCGAAAATTTGATGGATAACGAACTCGAAACGCATCATCACGAAGGCGCAGTGCCGGTTCATTGTATCGCCAAAGTGGGGGACGGATTACCTGCTTTCGGTATTATCGCTGCAGTGATGGGGGTAGTTCATACGATGGAATCGGTAGGAGCGCCGCCTGCCGAACTGGGCATCATGATCGCCCATGCGCTGGTAGGCACCTTTCTCGGCATCTTGCTGGCATACGGTTTTATCGGCCCGCTTTCAGGTTTGCTGGAACAAAAACTCGACGAATCGACCAAAATGCTGCAGTGCGTGAAAATCACCTTGCTGGCCAGTTTGAACGGTTATGCCCCTGCGCTGGCGGTGGAGTTCGGGCGTAAAGTGCTGTACTCGACCGAGCGACCCAGTTTTATCGAGCTGGAAGATCACGTCAAGCAGACCAAAGTCAAATAACTTTCGGGAAAATCATGGCTGAAGTTCGTCCCATCATCATAAAGCGAATCAAAAAAGTGTCCGGCAGCAGCCACGGCGGGGCATGGAAAATCGCTTATGCGGATTTTGTGACCGCGATGATGGCGTTTTTTTTGCTGATGTGGTTGCTGGGTTCGACCAGTAAAGGCGACCTGAAGGGCATAGCCGAATATTTTTCTACGCCTCTGCGCGTAGCCATGGCGGGAGGGTCCGGCAGCGGCGACAGTTCCAGCGTCATCCCGGGGGGCGGCAAGGACCTGACCAGACATGTTGGACAGGTCAATAACGCCGTCGACCCCGTACAAAAAAAGACCTACGATCTGAAAAGCGCGCAAGCGGATCTTGAAAAGCAGGAAACGGAGCGGCTCAAGGGCCTCAAGATGCAGATCGAAACGGCTATCAATGCCAATCCTTTGCTCAAACAGTTCAAGAAGCAGCTATTGCTGGATATCACTACCGAAGGCTTGCGCATCCAGATCATCGATGAAAAAAATCGTCCTATGTTCGCGTCCGCCAGCGCCGAACTGCAGCCTTATACCAAAGTTATTCTTCATCAAATAGGAAAAATGCTCAATTCGGTGCCGAACAAAATCAGCTTGTCCGGTCATACCGACGCAACGCCTTACGCCAATGGCGGGACGTCGTACAGCAACTGGGAATTATCGACCGACCGTGCGAACGCATCGAGACGCGAACTGATCACCGGAGGAATGGATGAAAACAAGGTATTGCGGGTGGTTGGGCTGGCGTCGGCGATCCCTTTCTACAAAGCAGATCCTTTCAGCCCGGTTAACCGGCGCATCAGTATCATCGTGATGAACAAAAAAACGGAAGATGCGATCGTCAAGGATGGCGGCCTGCTGTCGGCC
>DAIETB010000123.1:0-6614 GCA_027345925.1 Sulfuriferula sp. | reverse complement strand
TTCAACGATGCGCCCCGCCGGCTTGCTGTATCGGCCGGCCTGTTCGATCAGTTCGACGCTCACCACTTCGCCGGCTTTGGCGTTGCCCTGATTGCCGGCGGGAATCAGGATGTCCTGGGTAATGCGTTTGTTTTCGGGTGCAACCAGCATGATGCCGTGTTCGATAATCAGGCGGCCGACGACATGCGTATTGGCGCGTTCCAGTACTTCGACGATTTTTCCTTCGCGGCGGCCGCGACGGTCGAGACCGATTTCGCGGCCCATGACGCGGTCGCCGTGCAGCGCTTTCTGCATTTCGCGCGGCGAGAGAAAGAGGTCTTCGCTGCCGTCTTCCGGGCGCAGGAACCCGAACCCGTCGGGATGACCCTCGACCCGGCCTTTGATCAGATTCAGTTTTTCCGAGACGCACAGGTCGCCGCGGCGGTTGCGTATCAGTTCGCCGTCGCGTTCCATCGCATTGAGGCGGCGCGAAAACAGATCGGTTTCCTCCTCGGTAATGCCCAATAAGGCACCCAGTTCTTCCGCTAACAGCGGCGCACCGTGCTGGCGCAATACGTCCATAATGAATTCGCGGCTGGGTAGCGGCGATTCGTAACGCTCGCGCTCGCGTTCGAGATGCGGATCGCTAAATCTCAATGCCTTGTTTTTGCGGATATTTTTTTGATTTGTTGTTGTTTTCATTGACAACCGTCCTTGTTCATATATAATGCGCCATCTTGTAGCCCAGATGGCGGAATTGGTAGACGCGCACGGTTCAGGTCCGTGTGCCGTAAGGTGTGGAGGTTCGAGTCCTCTTCTGGGCACCAGCATTTATTGCGTAAGCGATTACATGAAAAGCCGTCTGTACCCGATTGATTTCCGGTCTGGCGGCTTTTTTCTTTACCGGCATGGGATAAGTCCTTCAGAGATCCGATAATGTCCTGGTAACCAGGTCTGTCGATATAAGAGGTAGCCTTTAATAACCGGCTCCGCAAGACAGGATTGAGTTCATGAGTAAATATTTGCATCGGCCTGTATTATCGCATGTTTTTGCATTCCGGGTTGGATTTGGCGGTACAGGATGCTGGAAAATATAAAAATACTTGAAGCGATTCCGGGGCGAGGCATTATGGTAACAGCGTCAGCGAAAGATTTTGTTCCGGCGCGTTTTTTTCTTGCAGACGCGTATTTAAAATAGCTTGAACAAATGTCGTTTGCGCCGCTTCCATCTCTTTCCAGGCTGAAGGGATTCCGCCATCCCTGGCGACTTGTCCCAGTGCTTGATGATAGGCATCGTGCAGCCGGACTAGCTGGCTGCCATCGGCATAACCCAGCCTCTCTAATGATGCATGCCCGCGGCAACGGCGTCCGTCAGCCAGAGCATTATGATCGAGCGGGGTGGAATTGATCGCAAGCATGCGTTTGGTTGCGGTATACGAAGCGATCTGTGCGGTATATAAACCAAACAGGCTGATAGGGCGTGCCACGGCTGCAAATACGAATTCCGTCAGAAACTGCTGTAATTTGGGCAGTGGCAGCGGACGAGATATGGCGTAACCTTGAAGATACGGAACCTTGGTCGTTATCATGGCATCGAGGATATTCGCGGTTTCTACGCCTTCGACGATCAGGTCCAGTTGCAATTCCATCGCCAGATCTTGAATGATACGCACAAAATGCACATCCTGAGGCCGATCTTCCAGGGTGCGGATGAACCCCTGGTCCAGTTTGATTTCGTCTATGGGCAATTCCTTGAGCCGCAACAAAGAAGCATAGGCGCTGCCTACATCATCGAGCGCGAGCCGAATCCCCAGTGATTTGATGTCGTGCAGAATCGATAAGGCGGTATTCCGTTCCAGAAAATCGCTGGTTTCCAGAATTTCCAGTGTGATTCGCGAAGGGTTGATATTGTTCGAACTGATAATGCTCTGCAGGCACGATACGCATTCGCCGCTGAACGATTCCGCGGCGACATTGAAAGAAACCCAGAGTGAAAAGCCCAGTTGATCGAGTCTGCCCAGGTCTGTCAAAGCTTGTTGCAATACTTTTCGGCTTAATTCCGTTGTGTCATTGACCGTCAGCTCCGACAGAAACTGGGCCGGATAAAGAATTGCACCGCTGTCATCGCGTAATCGAGCTAATGCCTCAACGCCGCTTATCTTGCCGGTCTGGTTGTTCAGAATGGGCTGATACCAGACCTCGAGAGCATTTTCGGCCAGCAATCGCTGTGCCCTGGTACGCAATGCATGTTTTTGCCCGCTAAAAAACGTACAGAAATCTTTTCTGTCGATTTTGTGCGCTTTGCTTTCGTATAAGGCCTGATCGGCATACCGCAACAACTGGTTGCCGGTATCGTCAGGGCCGAACGGATAAATGCAAACCCCCATGCTGGCTTCAATCAGGATGTCTGATCCATTGTCGAGATGGACAGGGGTATTGATATTATTTTCAAGTTTGGAAAATATGCTCGCAAGATCGTCCAGAGAGGACAGGTCTTCGATCAGTAAAACGAATTCGTCGCCTCCGAGTCTCGCGGCTATATCGGTTTTACGCAATGACTCGGTTAACCTCTTGCCGATAGTAACCAGTACTTCGTCGCCTGCGTCGTGTCCGTAGGTATCGTTGACAGGTTTGAAATTATCGAGATCTATCATACATACGGCAAACAGTTTGTTATGCCGTTGAGCACGCGCCATCGCCAGTTCGATGCGGCTTTCGAGCAAACGCCGATTGGGCAGCCCGGTAAGATGATCGTATAAAGCCAGATATTGCAGATCGGCTTTCTGTTTTTTGTCGCCGGAGATATCGGAAAAATGCACGACGTAATAAACGATGGTGCCTGCTTCATTCGCTACGGCGGAAATTTGACCCCATTCAAGGTAAATAGTGCCGTCTTTACGACGATTGTAAATTTCGCCTTCCCAGTATTTTTCCTGCCGGATAGTCGCCCACATGGACTGATAAAATACCGGTTCCTGCCGGTCTGATTTGAGGAACGCGGGATTTTTCCCGATAATTTCTGCAGCGGTATAGCCGGTGATCTGTTCGAAAGCGCCATGTACGCTGAGGATACGATAATGGGTATCGGTAACGAAACCGCCGCCGAGCGTTTGGCTGGTATCCGAGAAGGAGTTTGACGTATCTGTTTCGAACTGTGCGGTCAGAGTGTTTTTGTCAAAAGGAAGCTTGTCGATAGATGACATGGTTATACACTCTTATAGTTTATGTTTATTATATCGCTCTTTCGTCATAAAATGGTAAAAAATTCATTGCATTGCATGGATCATGTCCATTTGTTGATCCACGCTATAAATAAAAAACCCGGAAAACCGGGTTTTTGTAGAACGGTCTTATTCGACGGTCAGTCGTTTTGCTTCGACGACTGCTTTTTTCGGCAGCGTCAGTTCCAGTACGCCATCGGTATATTTAGCCCTGGCTTCGTCCTCGTTGACTTCCTGGGCTAAAGTAAAGGTGCGCGACACCTTACCGTAATAGCGTTCGGAGCGAAGCACGGCTGCGCCGTCTTTTTCCTCTTTGGCGTTCTTGATTTCTGCGCCCAGAGAAATCTGGTTGCCGTCGATCGCTACCTGTATGTCTTCTTTTTTAACGCCGGGTATTTCGGCGTGTATCGTATAGGCATTGCTATCTTCCTGCACGTCGAGCTTGATTTGGGGGGTCTGTCTTTCTCTGTCCAGACTGAAGGGTCTAACCATGAATCCCTTGAGCAAATGATCGATTGCATCGTCAAACTGATCCATGCGGAAAGGTTCGAGGCGGGTAATATTAGCCATTTCATTCTCCTGAAAAAGTTAATCGGCAATGGCTATATAAGACTGGCGACATTGATTTCAAGAGTATTTATATTAATTTTTTATTTTATTTCGACGCCGCCGATCCGTATTTCATCGTGCCGTGGCGGCCAGACAGCAGAGGAAATAAAACCGGCCAAACCGTATCGACTATTTTGTTTTCTGCAGTAGCAACGGGATGCAATCCGTCTGCCTGAAAAAGTTCGGGTTTCGTTTCAATTCCGGCTAACAGGGAGGGTAACAGAGCCAGGCCGTTTTGCTGTGCGATAGCGGTATAGACTTGCCGGAACCTTTCGGTATAGGGTATGCCATAATTGGATGGCAAGTGTATGCCGACGAGCAATATTTTGGCGCCGCTCTTTTTGATATCCCGTATCATTGCAACCAGATTATCGTGCATGGCGCTTAACGGTAAGCCTCGCAGCCCGTCATTTGCGCCCAACTCCAGTATAACGAGCGCAGGATGATAGGCGTTTAATGCAGCCGGTAATCTTGCCAAGCCGCCGGCCGTCGTTTCTCCGCTTACGCTGGCGTTGACGACTTCCCAGTGTGACCCGATATTCCGGTCGTTTGCCAGGCGCTGTTGCAGCAGATCGGGCCACGCTTGATGCGCCGCCAAGCCGTAACCGGCGGACAGGCTATCGCCAAATACCATCAATACCGCGCGAGCATGGGCTGCAGTGGACAGAAGCAAACAAAGCAGCAACGAATATTTCATAAATTTCATAGGTACCTCATGACTCATGTGATCGATACGCCGATTTTGCGCGTTGTGAATCTGGTCCGGCGCGTTCCGGTAAACGATGCTTTGCTTACGATTCTGCATCCTAGCAGTTTTGACATACGCAAGGGAGAATCGGTTGCAATAGTCGGCGCTTCGGGTTCGGGCAAGTCTACCCTGCTTGCCTTGCTCGCCGGTCTGGATACGCCCGATGGCGGAGAAATCTGGTTGTCGGGGACTGAGCTGAACTCGCTGGATGAAGACGGCAGGGCGAAATTGCGCGGCGAAAAGATAGGTTTTATATTTCAATCGTTTCAATTGTTGCCGCTGTTGACTGCGCTGGAAAATGTCATGCTGCCGCTGGAATTGCGTTCGGCGCCCGATGCGCGGCAACGTGCCCAATGCTGGCTGGAACGGGTAGGGCTGGCCGACCGTCAGCATTATCGCGCGCGCGTGCTCTCCGGCGGCGAACAGCAGCGGGTAGCAATCGCCCGCGCATTTGCCGTGAATCCCGAACTGCTGCTGGCCGACGAACCTACCGGCAATCTCGATGCGGAAACCGGCGCGGTAGCGATAGAGCTATTGTTCGAGCTAAATCGCGAAAACCAGACTACTCTGGTGCTGGTGACGCACGACGCTGAATTGGCGGCTCGCTGTAATCGGCGTTTACTGTTGAATGGCGGCCGCCTGGAAACGTTGGCATGAAACTGTTGCGTCTGGCCTTGCGCATGGCTTTACGGGAATGGAGGACGGGGGAATTGCGCGTGCTCTGGCTTGCGGTGCTGATCGCAGTTGCCGGGCTCGCGTCGATCGACGGCTTTACTGCGCGGATGCATGCGGCATTGCGGCAGGAAAGCCATCGTCTGTTAGGAGCCGACCTGGTGCTGGAGTCAGATCATGCTCCGGACCGGAACTTGCTGGTTCAGGCCCGGAAGTACGGACTGCGCAGTGCCGAAATCGAGCAATTTCCGAGCATGGTAAGCCATGCCGGCAAAACCCGGCTGGCGCAGGTCAAGGCAGTCGGAACCGGATATCCGTTACGCGGACAGTTGCGTATAGCCGATGCCCTGCTGGAACAGGATCGCCCGGCGGCGGGAATCCCTTCGGCCGGGACGGTGTGGATAGAACCGCGGCTCGCGCAGGCGTTGCAGCTTCATGTCGGCAGCGAGCTCGAACTCGGCTGCAGTAAACTCAAAGTAGCTGCCCTGTTAACAAACGATCCCGATCTCGGCGGCGAAATGTTTAATCTCGCGCCCTGGCTGATCATGAATCGTTCGGATATTCCGGCCACTAAACTGATCGTGCCGGGAAGCCGGGTCAGCTATCGGCTGCTGTTTGCCGGAAAACCTGACAAAGTGCGTGCGTTCCGGGCTGTTCTGGCGCACAAGCTGGAGCGGGGGCAAAAATTGCTGACCGTAGCGGATGCGCGACCCCAAATCCGCGAAATGCTCGGCAAGGCAGAAAAATATCTCGGCCTGGCAATTTTGCTTTCGGTGGTGCTGGCGGCTGTCGCCATATTATTGTCGGCGCGACATTTCGTGCGCAGGCATCTGGACGCTTGCGCGTTATTGCGCTGTTTCGGCGCGCGGCAACAAACGATAGTCTGGCTATTCATGCTGCAAATAACCGGCACGGGACTGCTGGCGGCAGCGTCGGGCATGGTTCTGGGATATGCCGGCCAGTCGATACTGAGCGGTCTTGTCGATAATTTGACGCACCTGACTTTACCGCCGGTAACGTTACTGCCTTTTCTGCAAGCGGGTCTCGCCGGCATGATATTGCTGACGGGATTCGGTTTTCCTGCCCTCATGGCCTTACGCAATGTGCCGCCCTTGCGGATTCTGCGCAGGGAAAGCGCGGCTTTCAACAGCCGGAGCGGACTGACGTATCTGGCAGGGTTCATTTCGCTCGTGCTGTTGATGTTCTGGCAGGTGCGCGATGTCAGGCTGACTTTATGGATAACGGCGGGATTGGCCGGATTCATGTTGCTGACGGCGGTAATGGCCTGGATGCTGATTCATGTCGCCGGACGATTGGGCGAATATAACCGTTCAGGCTGGGGTCAGGGGCTGCTTAACCTGCGCCGTCGTTCCGCCAGCAGCATC
>DAIETB010000119.1:0-7517 GCA_027345925.1 Sulfuriferula sp. | reverse complement strand
TGGAAATACCGGTCGCCGATATTGCGTCCGCCGACCAGCGCCAGCGTATTGTCGACGACCAGCAGCTTATTGTGCATCCGGTAGTCCAGGCGCCGGGCATCCGCTATAAAATTCAGGCTGCGCAATACGGAATTATGCCCGCGGTACGAAAACGGATTGAAGATGCGTATCTGTATCAAAGGATGCGCGGTCAGCGCCAGTACCCGAGCGTCTCCAGCCTTCATTTCTCCGTCGTCGATCAGTATCCGGACCCGTACTCCGCGATCGGCCGCCCGCAATACCGCATCGGTCAGCAACCGGCCGGTATTGTCCTGATGAAAGATAAAATACTGCAAATCCAGCGTACGCGTCGCAGCATTGATCATCTGCATTCTGATCAAAAAACCATCGGCCCCGACGGGTATGACACGAAATCCGGAATTGCCGTCATGCTGACGGGCAAGAGCGTCGAATTTCCGGCCCAGCGGTGTGGATTCGGGATGGGCGAGAGCTTGCGAAGGGGTCTTCTGAAAATGCGAACCCGGCGGCAGCGATGCGCACCCGTTGAGACTTCCCGTCGCCAATATTATTATCCAAACAAATACGCGCACACTCATCAATGAGACCCGGAATAGTAATGATTATTCAAATAGAAAACAGGAGCGATTATATTAGGTGCCGGGTCATTTAAGTAGTAATTTCGGTGGAATTATTGCCGAAGGTTGCAATTTATGACAGGATACCTGTATGAAAATGCTTTTACGCCTATTCGGAGTCATACACAGCTTCATGGCATTGCTTTTTGTCTGCAGTGCGCTCGTACTTATCGGCATTGCGATTCATATCGGATGGCGGTCTTTGCTGGGCAATTGGGATCAGGCTGCGGCGCAGGGCATAATTGAAGCAGTAGGCCTGTTGGCGTCGGCAGTCGTTGCCTTGCAAATTGCAGAGACCATCGTTGAAGAAGAAGTCGTACGCGATGCCGACATCAGCGCCCCGACTCGGGTAAGGCGTTTCCTGTCGCGTTTTTTTGTCGTCATCATCGTAGCGCTGGCTATTGAAGGATTAGTCGCCACCTTCCGCGCTTTGCATGAAAACCCGGCACAGTTGCCCTACGCCGCCAGCCTGTTGACTTCGGTCGGTGTATTGCTGGCGGCGTGGGGGGTATTCATATATCTCAATCAATCGGCCGAAAAGCTTGAACCTGAAGCCATGGCCGAAGCCAAGCGCGAAGATACGAAACTTAAATAAGCCTTGCGCAATTGCGGCTGAAATACATGCTTATATTTCCTGCCGCGTCGGTCTGAACAGGATTTCATTGACATCGATATCGTCGGGTTGCCCGATGGCAAAGGCTACCGCTCGCGCGAATGACTCGGCAGGAATAGCGATTTCATAAATTTTCCTGACACTGGCGGCGATATCGGCTTCGGTAATGCTGTCGGGCAGATCCGTATCGATAGCGCCGGGCGAAATTACCGTAGTGCGGATATTGTACGGCTTGACCTCCAGCCGCAGCCCTTCGGATATGGCCAGCACAGCATGCTTGGTGGCCGCATACACCGCGCTGGAAGGCCGCACTTTATGACCGGCTACCGACGACACGTTAATAAAATGGCCGGATTTCTGACGCTGCATAGGCGGCAGCGCCGCCGCAATCCCATACAATACGCCTTTGATATTGACGTCTATGGTCCGGTTCCAGTCGTCGATCTTGAGCCTGTCCAGCGGCGAATGCGGCATGATACCGGCATTGTTAATCATGACGTCTATCCGTCCGTAGCGGTCTATGGCGGCGTCGACGAGTGCTTGCACCTGAGCGCTCTGCGTGACGTCGGTCTGGATCGCAATGGCTTTCCCTTCGCAGCCGGCCAGTTCTTCGGCCAGGGACTTGATGCGCTCGATACGGCGCGCGCCCAGCACTACGGTTGCGCCCAGCGCGGAAAGATGGCGGGCGGTCGCCGCACCCAGGCCTCCGCTGGCGCCGGTGATGACGATGACCTTACCTTCAATATGTTGCTCCATGATATCTCCTGACCTGAATTATCGGTCTCCCAGAACCAGCTCATTTTCGTCGCGATATTTCATGGCGATTTCGATAATCCGTTCTTCTATGCTGCAAAACGCATCGTATATTATCGGGTCGAATACCGTACCGCGATAACTCTGCATAATCGCGATCGCTTCCCGGTGCGGAAACGCCGATTTGTAACAGCGGCGGCTGATCAAGGCGTCGTACACGTCCGCTACCGCCATAATGCGTGCCGAAAGAGGGATATTAAGCCCTTCGAGACCCAGGGGATAACCGGTGCCATCCCATTTTTCATGATGAGAGTACGCAATTTCGCAGGCTATGGCCAGAAAATTGTCGCCCTCGATTTTTTGCGCAGTACTGTTAATAATCGCTTTGCCGTATTCGGTATGCTTTTTCATCAGTACGAATTCTTCTTCCGTCAGCTTGGACGGTTTCAAGAGAATATTATCCGGCACGCCCACTTTTCCGATATCGTGCAAAGGGGCCGAAACAAAGAGCAAATCGATAAATCCCTGATTCAGAATATCGGCATAACTTCCTGTATCCCTCAATCTTTCCGCGATGGATTTGACGTAATGCTGGGTACGTTTGATATGTGCTCCCGTTTCCGGATCGCGCGTCTCCGCTACGGCCGCCATGGATTGCATCGTTACCTGTTGTGCATTGGCCAACTTTTTATACCACTCGTAGGCGTGTCTTTTCTCAATGGCAAAACGCGCGGCAATAAAAAGCGTAAACAGAATAATCGTCAATAACATCGGCGCGAGCGGTGATATGAAAACATTGTGCGCCTGAAATACATAAAGCGAAACCAGTAGCAACGAACTCGCCAGAGCGGCCGTCCCCAGAAAAAGCTGCCAGGGTTCGCGCAGAAAAATGAACAGTGCCGACATAATCAAAGCGGTCAGAATACTTGCCGTCAAAATCACTGTTTGCGTCCAGAACGGCTCGCGTATGAAACTGTTGGCTAGTATATTTTCCACAATTACCGATTGCAGTGCTAGACCGGGAAACTGTGAATCGAACAGGGTGCTGTGCAGATCCCCCAGCGCAGCAGCCGAAGAACCGACAAACACGATCTTGCCGCCGAGACCGGCCAGCGGAAACGACCCGTCCAGAATTTTTATCGCTGACACGGAAGGATAAAGATAAGGTTTGCCATTGAAATGCATAAGTGCATAGCCGTTATCATCGATGGGAATCGAATGATGCGCGGTACGGATGAGAAGACCGTTACCATCCTTTTCTATGTCGGCGGTATCGACCCCCATAGCACGCATGAATGTTGCAAGCGCGAGTTGCGGATAAATCACACCTCGATAGCGAATCAGCAACGGCACTCTGCGCAATAACCCGTCGCTATCGGGCCGATTGTTGATAAAACCGCTATATTTCAGTTGCGATGCAATCTCGTGAGTATTGTTCAGAATGCCGAGGGCATCGTTTAGCCTGAGCAGCTCAGTTCGGCCGGTAAAACGGAATTCCGGTACCGGAATATTTCCGGCTGTATCGAACTGATTGAAATAAAAATACCGCGCTCCGACGACGTTGACACCCGATAAAACCTGGCCGAAATACCCGTCGTTATCCGATAAGCCAGAAGGTATGCCGGCAAAAGTGAGATTTAGTCCGAAATCCTGTTTATAGGTTTTCCGGATATTGTTCAGGGAAGTTCGATCCGACTCCGGGAACAGGATATCCAGCCCGATTGCTGCTGGCTTGCCGGCTGCAATTTTCTGAACAAGAATGGCATCGCGGTACCGGGGCCACGGCCATTGTCCTAATGCAGCGATGCTGGATTCATCGATATCAACGGACAGAGTATGGGTTGCCGGTGTCCCATTTGCCGAATACCTCAGAAACGTATCCAGCACTTCATAATCCAAAGGAGTAAAAATTCCCTGCTCTTTGGCGCCGGCGTATGCCACGAATATGGAAACCGCCAATCCGGCCAGCACCATCCAGTAAAACCATTTATCGGGGGGTAATTTGCCGGTAGTCTTGTACAGAGCTTGCACGGGATAATTTTCCTTGAATAATTCAGAGTATCAATATTTCGACTACTCTGTTCCTTTGCTCTTCGACATTCGGCGCAGTGGGAACAAGCAGGTTTTTAGCGCCAAAATACTGCACATTGATAACATCGAGAACGGATAGTTGGGACCTGAGAATTCTTTCAACCGCCTGGGCCCGACGCAACGAAAGCTTATCGTTGAAATTATCCCGACCTGTCGTATCGGTGTGTCCGATCAGAGTTATCTCCGTTGGCAATCGCGCTTTTATGCGTTCGATCAATTCCGGAATCTTTAACAAAGATGCATGCACCAGCTCTGTCGAACCTGATTTAAAGTACAGCATGAAACTCGTCGAGGGCTGAGGTTCGGCCTGCAATAAACTTCGATATTCACGGGAAATACGGGTATTCGCCAGCGGCGCAGTCAGTGCCAGTGTTGATGCGCCCGGTTTTAATACTGCGCTTTCATAAGCATGGTCGATCAGCCGGTAATCGCTATCGGTTTTGACAGTGATGGCTCCTACTTTACCGCTTTGATCCGGCAGCAGTATCCATGTCGTTTCGGCAGAACAACCTGCCAGCATCGCTACCAAAAATAGAACACAAACCCTTATAAAACCTTTCATTGTCCCACTTATTCGACCTTGACGATAAAGCGTGTGCCGCGCACGCCTACTGTTGCTCTGGGCGTATTTATGCTGACGGATTGGGGCGAGATCTTGCCGATTTTACCGGAAGAATAAATCGCCGATCCGTTTTTCAGATAAACCGAAAAAGCATATTTCGCGTCCTCCGGCTGGAATATATATTGATTGACCTTGATTTCGGTCGATGAGCCTACCGTCAGTTGAGTTCCATCCCGGAAAACGATACCTGCGGTGGAATCCGGACCGGACTGGATCTTGTCCAATCGTAGAAGTTGTGTACCTGCTACCGGCACGAGCGTTTTGTCATCGCGGATTATTCTGATATCGCCCGTTACATTTTTGAAAATCGCAATATGGTCGTTTTGCGCCCGCGCTGTTTGTGTAAGACCAAGCAACAGAATAAAAAACAACACCAGAATATTTCTCATGAACAATTGTCCTTTTATGGTTTTTGTAATTACATCCTCCCTACACCTGAACAGATACTAGGACTATGAAAAAAGCTTGTCAATAAATAGCTGCACCGAAACTCCGTTTCAATATCCAGACAAAGTCGCCATAATCTGCGCTTTCAGTGTTTTGATCAGTGAGGCTTCTTCTGACGAGATGCCTTCTTCGGCGACGCAGGCCCGATCGGCATAGATAAGCCCAACAACCTGTTTCTTGACCACTATCGGCAAAATAATAAAACTCGCGGCGTCCGCCAGCAATACTTTGTGCCAATGGGGTATCAATGATTTGACCTTGGGTTCCCGCGCATCCGAAATCAGCACATCGACATCGTTTTTCATCGCCAGGCGAAACAGGTCATGTTCGCCATCTTCCGGAAAAACAAAACCCGCTTGTACTGTTTCGCTATCCTTGCCCAGAGAAATACGTGCCCGAAATTGTTTCGATTTTGCGTCTTTGATGCAGGCGGTAGCAAAACGAAACCCCATGCCATGATATAAAGCTTCCAGCACCAGCATGATCAAGTCGTTGGTTTTACAACGTCCGGACGCTATCATTTCGCTGACATCCTGCACTCCTGCCAGCAACAAATGTCGCGCATTCATCGGCTTGCCGCTGGGATAGCGCTGTTTTTCCGCTGTGGCGTCGCGATCTTCCGTCAACAGCAGAAAATCGTCCAAGGCATTTTCCGTGTTTCGTTCCTCCGCCAACGCCATATCGTCGTCGGCTAATTCTACTGACATGGGACAGAGAGTATTAGTCAGTATCTGCGTTTCCTCGGCGACACGTTTCATCAATTCCTGTAATGAATTATGGTTTAAGTCGAGAGCAGTGCCGTAACGGGCAAGCAGATTTCGCGTCATCAAACTGACGCTGACAGGAGTCGAATGAGACAGCAAGACGGCCACATCCGAACTGAAACTGGCTACCTGTTGCAGCCAGTCCTGCCGATTGACAGCAATCCGGACGGAGGTTGCGGGCAAAGGCGACAACGCTTTGATGATGGTTACGGGAATTTGCCATTGACGCAGCACAGACTCCGCCAGACTATCGAAGCCGCAACCCAGAACCTGCATGGAAGCTTGCGCCGGCGAACACGTTCCCGTTGCGCTCAATGCCATAATTTCATCGTAGGATGCTTCATCATGCATCAATACCAGCAATCTGCCCAGATTTTTAAACAATCCGACCACGGCGGCTTCTTCCGCGTCCTTGAAAGCGCTGTGGCGCGCCAGTTCTCGGCCTACGAGGCTTGCCCCGACTGCCTGCACCAATTCCTGACGAACCAGATGCGCCGATTTTCCTGTCAAACCTTCGACCAGTAACATAGTTAGCGCAATGGTCTTGACTGCATCGAATCCGAGCAGAAAAATCGCTTTGGAAATCGTGGTTACCGGCGTTCCGGAAGCGGTGCGATAAGCAGCCGTATTCGCAACGCACAAGATTTTTTGAGTGAGCGCCATATCCGAAAGAATAAAATGCGCCAGACCCTGTACCGCTTCATGACTGGACATAGCGATCTGCACAACTTGAGAAACAGAACTTCCCAATGCAGGCAACGAAGAATCTTCCTGTATTTTTTGTATTAACAGCTTGCGTCTGGTTGCAATGGGGTCATTCTCCGACGAACCGTATTTTCCTGTCACCAGTTATTGTTCCTTATTTTATTTTTGCAGACTGTCACGGATTTGACGCAATAACAGAACTTCTTCGGAAATTGCCGCTTCTACCGGAGGGGAAGGAGCGTCATGCTTTAATTTATTGATGATTTTAACCGCAACGAAAATCGCCAGAGCTACAATCAAAAAATCCACCACGGTATTTATGAATATTCCGTATCTGACCAGTGGGGCTCCGGCTTTTTGCGCAATTTCCAGCGTAGGATAGGAGCGGTCGCCGAGATTGAGATAAAGCTCCTTAAAATCCACTCCGCCTATCAGTTTGCCCATAATCGGCATAATGATATCTTTTACCAGCGATTCGACGATTTTCCCAAACGCACCGCCGATAATTACCCCTACAGCCAGATCGACTACATTGCCTTTAATGGCAAATTCCTTAAATTCACTCAAAAAACTCATTATTCCCCTTTCTCTCTTATACACGCAAGCTTAACGCATGCAAAACGAATTTACGTATACCTGTATCAAAAATCATTATCGCCTTGCTTATCACCGCCAGGCAAGCCGGATTTCATTTCCATATCGCACGACCGGAAGCCCTGAAACATACGGAATGCCGAATATTTATGCTGTCAAGTCTTGCCTAAATCAGGCAATTCGTGTCATTATTCAAATCAACAAGTTAGCTTAAATTTATTGCCATTCCAGCATCGCACGCATTTTTTATCTTTTTCGAGGAAGATACCATGTCAGAAAAAAAACAATCCCTT
>DAIETB010000118.1:0-9698 GCA_027345925.1 Sulfuriferula sp. | reverse complement strand
TTTGAAAAAATAGCTGCATGGGGGTGCCTGATAGCTTCGGTATTCACCGCTTGCAGCGCTATGCCGATACGGCTGCCTCGCCAAAATAACTTTGCAGTTGCGTTTTTCGTTACGGTCAAACAGGCAGACAAACGGACCAATGAACAAAACGCGCCCTTTCGGCAAAAAATTAAACAGCTCGCTATGCCAACGGCTCGATAGTGGGCAAGCTCATAAAAGCCTGCTCCCGCAACGTGCTGACAAAATCCCTGTGAAATGCGCGTCCGGCATCGGTATCGCGCGCGGCGGCGTACAGTCCGCTCCACAAACCGCGCTTGGTGATCGGGCGGGCGACGACGTAGCCGCGCTCCAGATACGTCGGTATCGCCCAGGCCGGCAATGCCGCCAGCCCTTTGCGACTGGCGACCAGCTGGACGATGGCGATGGTCAGTTCGGCAAAACGCCGTTCGGGATTGATCCCGGCCGGTTTGAGTACGCGCCGGACTACATCGAGCAGGCGATCAGGGGCGGGATAAGTAATCAGCACGTCGGCGGCGAAATCCCGGGCGGTCAAATGCGATTTCGCCGCCAAAGGATGGGCGCTCGCCATCAAGGCCAGCATTTCGTAACGGAACAGGGGGTTAAAAATCACCCCCTTATGCTTGCCCAGTTCGGACACGATCACCAGATCCGCTTTATCTTCCGCCAGCAGGGCGATCGGATCGGTATGGAATCCGCCCACCAGATCCATTTCCACCTCGGGCCAATTGGTGCGATATGCATCCATCGCCGGCATCAGCCAGTCGTAGCAGGTATGACATTCGACCGCGATGCGCAACTTGCCCGACTGCTTGTCTTCCACCAGCCGCGCGAGATCGCGTTTGGCCGCTTCTATTTTCGGCATGATATCGTGTGACAGGGTCAAGAGAATCTCGCCGGCCGGCGTCAGGCGCAAGGGCCGGCCGCGCTCGAACAGACTCACGCCGTAATACGTTTCCAGCGCAACCAGTTGATGCGACAGCGCCGACTGGGTAAGATAAAGACGGCTGGCGGCCCGCGTAATGCTGCCGCTGTCGTGTATCGCTTCGATCAGGCGCAGATGTTTAAGCGCAAGCATATCGGCCCCTCTGAAATTTCTTTGCTCATTTGCTGCATTCCTTGAAAAATCTTGTTAGCATAGCCGCTCTCGCCGTGATTTTCTCATGAAGCAGACAAACGGCCCCGATACTTTTCCGGGTACGGAACACCTGTCCCTGCATGAATATATATGAATATAATTCATACAATTCAGCAAAACAATTCGTTTGCATCATAGTGGATATTACCGCAAGATGCACGCTGGCTATGCCATCTAAAATCCCCCTGGAGCAATCAATGACCACTATACATAGTTTAGGCTTTCCTCGTATCGGCAAGCATCGCGAACTGAAGTTCGCACTGGAAAAATTCTGGCACGGAGAAATCGACGTCGCCGCACTCGAAAGCCAAGGCCGCGAACTTCGCGCCGAGCACTGGCAGATTCAGAAAAAAGCCGGGCTGGATTTCGTCAGCGCAGGCGATTTCGCCTACTACGATCAAATGCTCAACCACATCCAGTTGCTGGGCTGCGAACCCGCCCGCTTCCAGTTCGACGCAAAGACGACCGAACTGGATCGCTATTTCACCCTCGCCCGCGGTGTGGCCAACGAAACCTCCGCCTGCTGCGGCGGCAACGGACAGGGCCATGCCGAACACGGCAGCTGGGCGCTGGAAATGACCAAATGGTTCGATACCAACTATCATTATCTGGTCCCGGAATTTACCGCCGAAACGCAATTCAGGCTTAATTCCGAACGTTTGTTCGACCAGGTGCGCGAAGCGCAGGGGCTCGGCCATCAAGTTAAGGCCAGCCTGATCGGCCCACTGACTTTTCTCTATCTCGGCAAGGAAAAAACCGCCGGTTTAAATCGTCTTAGCCTGCTCGACAAACTGGTTCCGGTTTATGCGGAAATCCTGCGCAAACTGAAAGGCCTGGGCGTCGAGTGGGTACAAATCGACGAACCCATCCTTAGCCTGGATCTGGATGCCGCCTGGAAAGCCGCCTTCGAACCGGCTTACCGCCAGTTGGCTGCCGTCGGCGTCAAATTGTTGCTGTCCACCTATTTCGGCGGCCTGGAAGACAATCTGGACGTAGCGTGCAAATTGCCGGTCGCCGGCCTGCACATCGACGCTGTACGCGCTCCCGAACAAATTCAGACCGTCATCGGTCATCTGGCGCCGCAGCAGGTTCTATCCCTGGGTTTGATAGACGGTCGCAATATCTGGCGCACCGATCTGGATCAAGCGCTGGCGCTGGCTGAAAACGTACGCGCCAAACTGGGCGATCGCCTGTGGCTTGCGCCGTCGTGCTCCTTGCAACATGTCCCGGTCGATTTGACCACCGAAACCGCCATGGACGCTGAATTACGCTCCTGGCTTGCCTACGCCGTGCAAAAACTGGACGAACTGGGCGCGCTCAAAGTCGCCATGGAGCAAGGCCCTGCAGCAGCCGAAGCGGCATTCGCCGCCTCGCGCAGCGCCGCTACGACGCGCCGCAACAGCCCGCGCGTGCATAATCCGGCCGTCGCCCAACGCATCGCCAGCCTGTCCGGCGACGCCGATCAGCGTCATTCCAGCTTTAAAGTCCGGCAAGACGTGCAACGCAAGCGCTTCAAATTGCCCGCTTTCCCCACCACGACCATCGGTTCGTTCCCGCAGACTAAAGCGATACGCGCCGCCCGAGCTGCCTACAAGCGCCGCGAGCTGAGCGCAGCTGACTACACCAAGGCGATGCAGGAAGAAATCCGCTTCGCCGTCGACAAGCAGATCGAACTGGGTCTGGATGTGCTGGTGCATGGCGAAGCCGAGCGTAACGACATGGTGGAGTATTTCGGCGAGCAGCTTGCCGGTTTCGCCTTCAGCCAGAACGGCTGGGTGCAAAGCTACGGTTCGCGCTGCGTAAAACCGCCTATCATATTCGGCGACGTTTCGCGCCCCCACGCCATGACGGTCGAATGGAGCAGCTACGCGCAAAGCCTGACCAGCCTGCCCATGAAAGGCATGCTGACCGGTCCGGTGACGATACTGCAATGGTCTTTCGTACGCAACGACCAGCCGCGCAGCGAGACCACGTTGCAAATCGCCCTGGCGATCCGCGACGAAGTGGTAGACCTCGAAAAAGCCCATATCGGCATCATCCAGATCGACGAACCGGCGATCCGCGAAGGCCTGCCCTTGCGCCGCAAAGACTGGGCGCACTACCTCGACTGGGCCGGACGCGCATTTCGTATTTCGGCGTCAGGCGTCAGCGACGAAACCCAGATCCACACGCACATGTGCTATTCGGAATTCAACGACATCCTGCCGGCGATTGCCGCGCTGGACGCCGACGTGATCACCATAGAAACCTCGCGCTCGGACATGGAATTACTGCGCGGATTCGGCCAGTTCAATTACCCGAACGAAATCGGACCCGGCGTCTACGACATCCATAGCCCTAACGTACCGTCGATAGACGATATGGCGCGCTTGCTGAAAAAAGCCAGCGAAGTCATCCCGGCGGAGCATCTCTGGGTCAATCCGGACTGCGGCCTCAAAACCCGCGGCTGGCCTGAAACGGAAACCGCGCTGGCGAATATGGTAGCGGCAGCGAAAGCCTTGCGGGTAGCCGTAGCGAATTAAGACGCTCAGACAGACAGTTTGACTGCGCCGCACCCGCGATGCCGTCAAACTGCAGCATGAATGTTATCCAAGACCAAGGGCGCGAGCAATCGCGCCCTTGGTCTTAAATCTTTTGGCGGACAACCCGCTTTTCAGATATATCATTTCAATTATAAACAATTGAAATATCCTGCATACCATGTGACAATAGCGCCTGACCCATCCCCAGGAACTCACATGAATATGTTGCACAGACTCATCTGGCTGATAGTTATAGCCCTGCTTTCCAACCAGGGCCTGGCGGACAATTACAGCAGCAAGCCCTACGACAGCCGCCACTACCAAAGCAGCAGCAACTCTGCCGGTAACGGCGCAGCCCTCAACCATAATCACCAGAATTGGTTCTACAACAAGCAGGCCGCTCTTGCAAAAGATCCGAATTTCGATCCGAACCGGCCCGGTTACAGCACGAGTTACCATTCGGACATCAAATACGACAGAACCTACGACAAGGAATCGCGTTTGCGCGATTCGGAGAACGATCCGAAACTCGGCAAAGCCGATCGCGGATGGATCAGGCAGGAAATCAACCGGGTCGATCATAACCGCAGTCTGGGCATAAGGTCGAAGGATAACGTACGCAATCCGCCCGGCAAAGATCTGGCGCACCAGCGCGGCCGGGAAAACGGAAAAGGATATGGCCTGAACTACGCCAACCTGCAAAATCACGACCTGCACATGCTGCAGCACACCGGCAAACTCGACGGCAATTACATGAGAGACAAGAACGATCCGGATCTGGGCGGCGATCATTTCGGCGTATTGAACAAGGAACGCGTACCGCCTGCCTATCAGGCTGCCATAGGAAATTCTACTCGACACTGGGATGCGGCCCATCGGTCTGCCGCCCGAAACGCATCAAGATGAATAACAAAGCTTAACGTTGACGGACCTGCATCACACCGCATTATTGATGCCAGATCATACCGATTAAGCATCCGCAATCCATGCATGAATATGCGCCGTACATTTAATTGCAACATAAATAGGATAAAAATATCCGGGCGAAAACAATTGTGCCTGACAATATCCATCGAACTGGAGATCAACATGGATTTTAAATTCGTGCTTCAGCAATATCCTCGTTATCGCGATGTCGGTCCGAAGCAACTGGCGGCAGTAATGAAATTAACCGCAGACCAGCGATACGAACACTTTATCAAGGAAATCTGCCGTCAAGAACAGGTTTGCGGTCTTTGCATGCGCGACCATTGGGCGATGACGAGATTGCACGACGGCAACCACGCCTTTCTTTTCTGGCCCGCAGCACAATACGCAAAAAGTTACTTGTGGCCCGACGCGAATCAAATCCATGAACTCGGAGGGGATCCGGAGCATTATGATTACGATGCGCAATACGACGAATATACACGCAAGGAATTAGCGGGGTTTGTGCCTCGGTTTATCGAACTGGGCGAGTTTATGGAAATATTGCTGCCCCAATTAAAACAAAACAATATACTCCCCGGCGTCTTTTTTACCCCGTTCGAGAACGGCATAATCCCCGCTGTCGACGAGCTCGCACAAAGAGTAGATGAGCATTATATGGAATGGTATAGCGACGAGCCGAAACCCGGTTCTTGGGAAACCAAACGATTCGATGCCTGGTGCAGAAAAGTCGAGCCCAAGGACTCTAGCCTGCACCCGGACGACAATTAATCCCGATGTCAGGCGCGGTTACCAGCCGCTGAAATGCACAGCAGGAATTTATCTTGCCCCCATGCTGCTGTTCATGCCGTTTTGCATTCCGCTACCTTCCATCCGGCGCCCCGTCCGTTGCTGCGCCTGATTCCGCATAATGGTCGCGTCACTCTGCGAATTGGATTGCATAATGGCTTTCTGCGTATCCTGGTGAGGTAATGGATTCGGCGGCGCAGGAATACCGACGGACCTGTTACCCATGACCGGCATGGCTTGAGTACCGTCCGCATAACTAAGCGAGGAAAGAAGAGAAAGGGCGAGAGCGATAATGAGACAGCTTTTATTTTTCATTTACATACTCCTCTAGTCTATATTCGGCGGCAATTTACCCGCTATAAAAATTAGAGGCCAGTATTGCAGAAATGTTCACTACAGAATGCACAATGCGCTCAGCGAAAGATTAATCACGCAAACCGAGCACATCTTCCATATCAAAACAGCCACGTCCGCTATCTGCGAGAAACTGCGCGGCGCGTAGCGCGCCTTGCGCAAAAGTCAGCCGGCTGGTTGCTTTATGCGTAATTTCGACCCGTTCGCCGATAACTGCAAATAAAACCGTATGGTCGCCAACGATATCGCCGCCGCGCACCGTTGCAAAACCGATCGTCGACGGATCGCGTTCGCCGGTAATGCCTTCGCGTCCGTACACCGCGCATTCGCTTAAAGTGCGGCCCAGGGCATCGGCCACCACTTCGCCCATACGCAGGGCCGTGCCAGACGGCGCATCGGCTTTATGGCGGTGATGCGCTTCCAGTATCTCGATGTCGTAGCCCTGATTTAAAACCCGGGCGGCGATCTGCAGCAATTTGAACGTCAGATTGACGCCTACGCTCATATTCGGAGCGAACACGATGCCGATGTCCTGGCCCGCATCGACGATCAACTGTTTTTGCCCGGCGTCGAAACCGGTCGTTCCTATCACCATATTGACGCCGGTACGCCGGCATAAGGCCAGATGCTCCAGAGTCGCCGCCGGACGGGTAAAATCGATCAGCACATCGGCACCGGCCAATGTCGCCGCCATATCGGCGCTGAGAGGAACATCGGCGGAACCGCCGTAAACCGTTGCCGGCCGGCCTATATCCGGGCTGCCGGACCGCACCAGCGCACCATGCAGAACGTAGCCCGGAGTCTGTCCGATTGCCGTCAGCAAAGCCTGACCCATGCGTCCCGAGCTGCCTGCCACCACTATTTTCAAATCTTGCTTCATGCTTCCCGTTCCGATGCCGTCTTAGTTTGAATTAATCGCTTACAAATCTACGCAACCCATTGCATACGATTTATCGCCGGAATATCGTCAGCTTTTACCCGGAGCCGGAGTTGCCGGAGTTGCCGGAGTTGCCGGAGTTGCCGCCATATCGCTCCCCATGTCATGCTTGACGATATGATCGAGCTTGTCGTCAACAAAAAATACGGACACCCTGCGGCTGGCTATCATACGTCCGTCATGCCGCATGGTGTAAACATAATCCCATCGATTGGCGTGGAAGATATCCTGCAATACCGACGTACCCATGATAAATTGTACTTGCGCGCGCGTCATGCCGGGCTTCAACTGATTCACTTTACTTTCGGTAACGTCGTTGCCCTGCTGGATATCGATTTTATACGGCGCCAGAAAATTATATTTAGCCAGACTGGAAAAACTCGGCCAGCTGCTGCAACCAGTCAAACCGGATAAAATCGCGATTGACGACATCAAAATAAAAAGCACGCGCATAACGAGTATTTGCAAAGTCATATAAAGCCTCTATGATAGCTTAAATCATTTACGAGAAATACGGCCGGCTATGAGTGCACCCTCCGATTTGAAAAATATAGGCTTAAAAGCGACGCTGCCCCGCCTGAAAATCCTGGAGTTGTTCGAAACCTGCGAAAAAAGGCATTTAACGGCGGAAGACGTTTATCGCATGCTGATCGGAGAAGAGATCGATATCGGCCTGGCTACCGTCTATCGGGTTTTGACCCAGTTCGAGCAGGCCGGACTCCTTATCCGCCATCATTTCGATAGCGATAAAGCCGTCTATGAACTTAATATCGGCAATCATCACGATCATCTGGTTTGCATCCAGTGCGGTCATGTCGAAGAATTTTTCGATGAAGAAATAGAACGCCGTCAAAGAAACATTGCGGCGGAACGCGGCTTCACGATAGAGGATCACTCCCTGCATCTGTACGTCAATTGCACCAAAACCGCTTGCCCGCATCGCGCCGGATTAAAATAACAAAACAAATCATGGATCTTTACGGTATACCCAATTGCGATACAGTCAAGAAAGCCCGTTTATGGTTGACGCAACATCAACTGGAGTACCGGTTTCACGACTTCAAAAAAGAAGGCGTCACGCCTGCCCTGCTTACCGCCTGGGCGGAACGGACCGGCTGGGAAAAGCTGCTCAACCGCTCCGGTACGACCTGGCGCAAACTGCCCGAAGACATCCGGGCCGGCATTGCCTCTCCCGCCGCCGCGTTTGCCTTGATGACCGAACACACCAGTCTCATCAAACGGCCTGTACTCGTTCATCAAGACCGCGTGCTCGCCGGTTTTAACGAAGCCGAATATACCGCTCTCTTTCTTTAATCAACGCAGAAAAACATGAACGATACCTTACAACTGACGCAAGACCTGATTGCGCGGCGCTCCGGCACTCCCGACGATGCGGGCTGCCAGGCCATGATACAAACGCGACTTGCCCCGCTGAATTTCCGTTTCGAGACCATAATATCCAACGGCGTCACTAATTTATGGGCGCGGCGCGGCGACAGCGCGCCGCTAATATGCTTTGCCGGCCACACCGACGTTGTACCGACAGGCCCGCTGGAACAATGGCATTCCGACCCGTTCACGCCCACCATCCGCGACGGTAATTTATACGGACGCGGCGCCGCCGACATGAAAGCCTCGCTGGCGGCATTCGTCACCGCCATCGAAGACTTCGTCGGCACATACCCCGACCATCCCGGCTCGATCGCGCTGCTCATTACTTCCGACGAAGAAGGCGTCGCCACCGACGGCACGGTCAAAGTCGTCGAGACCCTCGCCGAGCGCGGCGTAAAAATAGACGCCTGCATCGTCGGCGAACCGACCTGCGTCGCCCGCCTCGGCGACACCATCAAAAACGGCCGTCGCGGCTCCCTGTCCGGCCGCCTCGCGGTCAAGGGCATCCAGGGCCATATCGCGTATCCGCATCTGATCCGCAACCCCATCCACCAGGCTGCGCCGGCGATAGCCGAACTCGCCGCGACGGTATGGGACGAAGGCAACGAATATTTCCCCGCGACCAGTTGGCAGATTTCCAACATTCACGGCGGCACCGGCGCCACCAACGTCGTTCCGGGCACAGTCACAATCGATTTCAACTTCCGTCACGCCACGGTCAGCAGCAAAGACAGCCTCAAAACGCGCGTCCATGCCATTCTCGACAAACACGGTCTGGAATACGAACTGGACTGGGAAGATTCCGGCAACCCTTATCTGACGCCGCGCGGCAGCCTGGTCGAGGCCATCGGCACCGCAATCAGACAGATAACCGGGCTGGACACCGAACTCTCAACCACCGGCGGCACCTCGGACGGCCGTTTTATCGCCGCCATCGCGACGCAAGTCGTCGAATTCGGCCCGGTCAACGCCAGCATACACAAGCTAAACGAGCACATTGCCGTCGCCGACCTGGAACCGCTCAGCGCGATCTATCGAACCACTCTGAAGGAATTGCTGATCAAATGAAAACGGATTATTTCCTCGATACCGACGCTCTGATCACCCTGCGCGACTGGCTGCGCTTCGGTATCAGCCGGATGAATCAGGCGCAAGTCCATTTCGGCCACGGCACGTTCAACGCCTATGACGAAACCGCTTACCTGTTGTTGCGCACCCTGCATTTACCGCCGGATACGCTGGAACCCTTTCTCGATGCCTGCCTGACCGAAATCGAACGCGAGGACCTCCGCGACGCTTTGGACAAGCGCGTCAATCAGCGCATGCCCGCAGCCTACATTACACATGAAGCCTGGCTGGGCGAGTTCAGTTTTTACGTCGACGAGCGAGTCATAATTCCACGCTCGTTCATCGCGCAATTGCTGCGCGAACGTTTCGCCCCGTGGATAACCGATGCCGAGTGCGTCACCGCCGCGCTCGATCTGTGCACCGGCTCCGGCTGTCTCGCGATCTTGCTCGCCGACGCGTTCCCCAACGCCGACATCGACGCCGTAGACATTTCGCCGGACGCGCTGGAAGTCGCCGCGCGCAATATCGACGATTACGATCTGGACGACCAGAT
>DAIETB010000116.1:0-3574 GCA_027345925.1 Sulfuriferula sp. | reverse complement strand
GCGTGTCGGGTCAGGTAATCGACTACTGCCTGCGCGGCCTGATTCGCCGGACTCATCTGACTGCCGGGGTACTCGGATACCGGCTTGGCCGCACTCAGATACAGCATTCCTTTATTCATTCCGACTAAAAACGGCTGGTTGATGATAGTCACGGGGGTCCCCACCCGTACTGAGGAAAACAAAGAGGCAGCGTTTTCCGGATAAAGATGCACGCAGCCGTGACTCACGCGCATGCCGACGCCCCACGGTCGGTTAGTGCCGTGTATATAAATTTCTGAAAATCCGGTTTCGAGTGCCAGCATTCCCATCGGATTATTCGGCCCCGGCGGGAAGTAATCGGGAAAATTGGGATTATCCTTACTGCGATGTTCCGCCACAATGTCCTTAGGAACGATCCATGAAGGATCCTTGAATTTGGCGATGATGCGAGTTTTACCTAGCGGCGTAGACCAGCCGGGACGCGAAATCCCGGTTGGGAACGTTATCACCGTCGCCGGTTCTTTACCTTTGGGCGGAGGGAAATAATAAAGCCGGCGCTGTGCGATATTAATGATTATGCCGGTCCATGGGCGCGGCGGAAGAATAAATTCGGTGGGAACGATGATGCGTGCTCCGGCACCGGGCAACCAGATCGATACGCCAGGATTTGCCGCCGTAATTTCGTTATAGCCGAGATCATAATGACGAGCGATATCCAGCATGGTATTGTCGGGATCCGGCGTGATTACCCTGATACGTCCAACCATATTGCTGCCGTCCACAGGCAGGAGGAAAGTCGCTCCCCATCCAGCAATCGACCAGCTTGCCAATAACAGTATCAGCAAGCGCGCGGCAGACAGACGGCATAAGGAAATATAGTCAGCGTATAATAAGCGCGGGATCATGATTGATGTGCCGGACAAACAAATGGCCTGGCATCCTTAAAGAATAGTATATGGGACTTATGGCTGACAGGATTTTTAAACATGCGTGGTTGGTCCGGCTCATTTCCAGGGCAATGCATTGAAAACGTTAATCTATATTTTATTCGTCGCTGTAATGTTCGGCATTTCTGCAGCAGGCCAGGCGGATGACTCGCAACCCTGGGTGCTCGTAGATACCGAAAGCAACAGTCTTACGGTATTCTCGGCTAACGATAAAGTTATGGCTCGCTTTAACAACATCGCCATCGGCAGCGGCGGCACCGCAAAAGAACATCTGCGAGGCGACGACACTACGCCGCTGGGGACGTTTCATATCGCGTGGATTAATCGGCATAGCCGCTTCGGTACTTTTTTCGGGCTGGATTATCCCGGCCCCGACCTGACTATCCGCGCTTATATAGACGGTGTCATTACGGAAACTGAGTTCAACCGGTTTATCGTCGCTTTCCGGCATCATACTTTACCACCGCAAAATACCGGTCTTGGCGGTCAGATCGGCATCCATGGATTGGGCAGCGGCAACCCCAGAGTTCAGGATGCGGTCGACTGGACTGACGGTTGCGTTGCGGTTACCAATCATGAAATCGGGCTACTGAAACGCTGGCTGCATATAGGCACCAAAGTCGTCATCCGTTAACTTGCCGCTTTAGTTCAATCGGGCACTACACAACGGCAGCGACGGAAATACGTACGCATTTCCGTCCGCTGCTATCCATGAGCAATTATTTTTGCATGGTTTTCTTGAACATGCGGTCAATCTTCTGCGCCAGATCGTCCACTTCCTGCATCGCTTTGTCAGCTTCGGCTTTGGCCGCGTCCGCTGTCGATTTCGCCTGTTCTGCAGTAGCGTTAGCCTGGTCGGCTTTCTGTGCAGCCTGATCGGCTGACGTTTTCGCAGCTGCGGCGGCCGCGTTGGCCTGATCTGCTTTATCGGCAGCTTGCTGTGCGGTCGATTGCGCTTTATTCACTTCGCCGGTACTGGCACAACCGCCCAATAAGGCAACGCTCAGTATCGCAACACCTGCCAGGGAAGATTTTTTGTATGCGGACATTTTGATCATATATTACTCCTGAAAATAAACATTAAGATAAAACAACGCAGTGTACGTCAAATGCCGAGATTAAACCGGATATGGTTTTTATCTTTGCACATAACTTGCATATATTACCAATTTCTACGATTTTTATACATATCGCATAACAATTCTGCCACAATACTTCTCAAAAATTTTGCCGCTTGCTGTCATTCCGCTGCAATCAGCGTTTTAAGTTCGCCGTTTTCGAACATTTCCTTCATGATATCTGAACCGCCGACGAATTCACCGTTGATATACAATTGCGGAATAGTTGGCCAGTTCGCATATTCCTTGATTCCTTGCCTGATTTCAGCATCGGCCAGTACATTGACGGTAAACAGATCGTTCACACCCGAGGCCTTCAGCAATTGCACTGCATTGGCAGAAAATCCGCATTGCGGAAATTGAGGCGTGCCTTTCATGTACAGAACTACTTTGTGACCCGTCACCTGTTCGCGTATCGTATCTTGCACACTCATTTTCATTACTCCTGACAGATTAAATAACCGACTAATTTTATCAAGTATAATACCCGCAAATAACGAACAACGTCAATCTTGCTATATTCGTTCTTTGTCTGCATTATCCGATTTTACCTGCAAAATTGCCTGCTCCTGTAACCAATTGCGAAAAGCTTTAATTTTCCCGCTTTCTCGCCGATGTTCCAGTGTCACCAGATAATACGCCCGATTTGTAGGTAATACGGCATTGAACAAATGCACCAGCTTGCCGCTGCGCAATTCCTCGAGCACCAGACTGCGCCAGGCCATGGCAACCCCCAAGCCGCTCATTGCCGCCTGTATCGCCAGATTAACCTCGCTGAAATGACGTATGCGCAAAGGCTGGACAACCGGAACATTCAATGAAACCAGCCAGCTTTCCCAATCGGGAAATGCAGGATCCCACTCGTAGGCATCATCGTACAGCAAGATACAATTAACCAATTCTGCCGGATTATGGATGTCGGCAGCCAGAGCTGGCGATGCAACAGGTATGATCGTCTCCTGCATCAACCGTTCGCTGAACAAACCCGAATAATTGCCGGCGCCGAATCGGACAGCGACATCCACGTCTTCAAGCATGAAATCGACCATACGACGTGAAGCAATCAGCCGCAATTCAATATCGGGATGACGAGCCTGGAAATCGTCCAGCCGCGAGATCAGCCAGCGTTGTGCAAAAACCGGCGGCGTGGATACGGTCAATGTCCCGCTATTGTGGTCTTTACGCAAGTGATCGACTGCGCGCTCCAGTTGATCGAAACCGTCCGTTATCAAGGGTAGCACCTGTCCGGCTGTTTCATTGAGCTCCAGCATTTTTCCCCGTGAAAACAGGTTGATACCTAAATGCAGTTCCAGTTGCTTGACAAGCTGACTCACTGCGGCCGGAGTGACGTGCAATTCTTCCGCTGCCCGCGCGAAAGATCGATGCCTAGCCACGGCTTCGAAAGCGCGTAAGGCATTCAGGGAAGGTAAGCGTCGTGCCATTAGTTTTTCTTAATCCATATAGCAGAAAGTCTGATTTGTGCGGCTTCCATGCTTACTTTAGACTGCACGCATCGAAAACATTCTCAGT
>DAIETB010000112.1:0-2655 GCA_027345925.1 Sulfuriferula sp. | reverse complement strand
TACGTGACGGGCGCATAACGCAAGATCCGACCGTCAAGCTCGACACGCCGAAACTGCCGCGAGGATTGCCTAAAACCATGAGCGAAGCCGAAGTCGAAGCGTTGCTGGCCGCCCCACAGAACGACGATCCGCTGGCTTTGCGCGACCGCGCCATGCTGGAAATACTGTATGCCAGCGGCCTGCGCGTGTCTGAACTGGTTGGCCTGAATGTACGGAGTGTAAACACCGATATGGGCGTAGTGCAAGTCATGGGCAAAGGCAATAAGGAACGCCTGGTGCCTTTAGGCGAAGTGGCGGTCGATGCGCTGACGGTTTATTTGCAGCAATCGCGCGGACAGTTATTGCAGGGGCGAATCAGCGAGGCGCTGTTCGTGACCCAGCGAGGCGAGAAAATGACGCGCCAGGCTTTCTGGTATCTGATCAAACGGCGGGCGTTGCAGGCCGGATTATTGAAATTGCCGTCGCCGCATGTCCTGCGGCATGCCTTTGCGACACATCTGCTGAATCATGGGGCCGATCTGCGCGTAGTGCAATTGCTGCTGGGCCATTCCGATATCGCTACGACTCAGATCTATACGCATGTAGCGCGCGAACGGCTGAAACAGCTGCATGCGAAGCATCATCCGCGCGGCTAGGGAATCAAATTTTTGTGCCGCGTTCAATACAGACGCCTATTTGCTTGATGCTCCGTACCACGTTCAGTTTGGTGGCGCAAACCTTGACCCAGGGCGCGCCGAAATCCTTCAGTATCAGTTGCGCAATATGTTCAGCTAATGCTTCGACCAGATGAAATTCATGTTTTCCGGTCGTTGCGCGTATGCGCTCGGCGACTTCGGCGTAATCGATGGAGTCGGCGACATTGTCGCTGTGTCCGGCGAGACTGTGCGGCAAACCGATTTCAATATCGAGCCGTACGGTCTGAGCGACTTTGCGCTCCCAGGCATAAATGCCGATAATGATTTGCAAACTGAAATCATGCAGAAACAGCGTGTCCATAATAGGGGCCCGGGATTTAAAACCGCATTTTAACGCATTCGACACAAGCTGGATGTATTCTCGCGTTAATGCGGTTTTTTTGCGAAAACTGAGAATTAATAATATTCTTCTCTAAGCGACGAGGAGTAATATTAACAAAAGCAGCAGGCAGGCCGAGGAGTATGGGGTTTTCTCGGCATGATCTGAAATAAGGATGGAAGCATGAGAAAAAAAATCAGTGTGCTTGACCTCGCAATCGGTATGTATATCGACGAAATTTGCGGGAACTGGATAGATCATCCGTTCTGGAAGAGTTCGTTTAAAATTAATTCGGCTAAGGAGTTGGTCGACCTTCAGCAAAGCAAGGTATCGCACGTCTGGATCGATCTTTCCAGAGGGTGCGATGTCGAAATCGAAGAAAGCAGCGAAGTCACCGCCAGACGCACGGACGAAGAAACGCCCGGAATATCCGCTTCGGTTGAAAACAGGATTGGGCGGGTATCGCTGGATGACGAATTAATCCGGGCAGAAGGACTCAAATCCCGCGCCAGTCAGGCAGTAATTTCCTTGTTCGATAAAGCCAGGATGGGCGAGGCATTGCCGGTCGGCGACATGGCCTTGCTCGTCGATGAAATCTATCAGTCGGTTTCGCGCAATTCCGGCGCTTTGCTCAGTCTGGTCAGGCTCAAAGATAAAGATAATTACACTTATATGCACTGCGTCTCGGTATGCGCCTTGATGATCGCACTGGGCGGACGGATGGGAATGTGTGCAGATACTCTGAAATCGCTGGGCCTGGCCGGTTTGCTGCATGACATAGGCAAGGTGGCAGTGCCTGAGGAGGTGCTCAATAAACCGGGTCGTCTTACCGATGACGAATTCGATATGATCAAGATGCATGCGCTCAAGGGTTGGGAAATGCTGCAGCAAGCTTACGGCGCGGACGCTATCGCGCTGGATGTTTGTCGTCACCATCATGAACGGTTGGACGGGACCGGGTATCCTGACAGGATTTCGGGCGACGAATTATCCGTGCATGCGCGAATGGGGGCGATATGCGATATTTACGATGCGGTTACTTCGGATCGCTGTTATAAAAAAGCCTGGGCGCCGGCCGAAGCGCTGCGAAAAATGGCTCAATGGCAGAAGGGTCATCTGGATGAAGAAATATTTCAGTATTTTATAAAAACGGTGGGAATTTATCCGGTAGGTACTCTGTTAAAACTCAAATCGGGCCGGCTGGCGGTTGTTACCGACCAGAGCGAGCGCAGTTTGCTGGAACCGGTAGTGCGGGTATTTTTTTCTACGCGCTCCAATGCGCCCATCGCACGGGAACTGGTGCAGATAGGGCTGTCTCGGGATGCTATCGAAAGCGTGGAGGACCCTGCTAAGTGGGGATTGAATCTTAAGAAAATGGCCGGGGTCGAATAAGTGTTGCTTGCGTATGTCCGGTAATTTCCGGCAAGGAGATTCGCCCGGTTTTTCCGTGGACGGAACAGGAAAGTGTTGACAAGCCGCGCTTAATCATTACAATACGCATCTCATTGACGCGGGAATAGCTCAGCTGGTAGAGCGATACCTTGCCAAGGTATAGGTCGCGAGTTCGAATCTCGTTTCCCGCTCCAAATCATGGGAAAAGCCCGAGAAAAGGGAAAGCCTGGTGCTTTCCCTTTTTAGTTG
>DAIETB010000070.1:0-6837 GCA_027345925.1 Sulfuriferula sp. | reverse complement strand
CCGCCAGTCTTCCCCCACAGCGTTCGGATCGTTTAAAAAACGCTGAAAAAGCGCCTCCAGCCAGTCGCTCTCGCCCTGTTTCGAAGGCGCTGCAATAGCGCCAAGGGCTGAATTATGGCGCGCCAACTTGACACCGCTCGTGCATGGGGACGTAATCCCGCCGGGCTGAGCCGGTATAATGCTGGCGCGGCCGGCCGATGCGGTGACTGTTGTCCGACAGCATTTCGTTCCATTGCGCCACCCAGCCCACCGTCCGCGCCAAAGCAAAGATAGCGGTGAACATCGAGGGCGGTATGCCTAAAGCACGGAATACGATACCCGAATAAAAATCCACATTGGGATAAAGTTTGCGCTTGATGAAGTACTCATCCTGCGCAGCCACTTTTTCCAGGGTCAGAGCGATTTTGAACAGCGGATCTTCGGTCAGATTCAGTTCATTGAGCAATTCATGGCAGGTCTGGCGCATTACTGCGGCGCGAGGATCGGTATTTTTATAGATACGATGTCCGAAACCCATCAGACGGAAGGAATTGCTTTTGTCTTTGGCGCGTTCGATATATTCGGGAATCCGCGCTATGTCGCCGATATCTTCGAGCATTTTCAGTACCGCTTCGTTCGCGCCGCCATGCAACGGGCCCCATAAAGAAGCCATTCCCGCAGCGATGCAGGCGAACGGGTTGGCTCCCGACGAACCGGCGAGCCGCACGGTGGAAGTCGAAGCATTCTGCTCGTGATCGGCATGCAGGATGAATATCATGTCCAAAGCGCGGGCGGCGATAGGATTGACCTCGTACGGTTCGCTGGGCGTGGAAAACATCATATACAGAAAATTCTCTGCATAACTCAAATGGTTTTGCGGGTATGCGAACGGCTCTCCCCGATTATACTTATACGACATGGCGGCAATCGTCGGTACTTTCGCGATCAGACGAAATGCGGAAATCTGCCGGTTGCGTGCGTCGAATACATCGATCGAATCGTGATAGAACGCGGAAAGCGCTCCGATCACGCCCACCATCACCGCCATCGGATGCGCATCGCGCCGAAAACCGCGGAATATGGTGTTGATCTGGTCATGCAGCATGGTATGCCGCCGTACCCCGTCTTCAAATCCGACTTTCTGCTTCGAGTCCGGCAACTCTCCGTACAACAGCAAATACGTCACTTCCATGAAATCGGAATGTTGCGCAAGCTGCTCTATCGGATAGCCCCGATAATATAACAGGCCGGCTTCGCCATCGATAAACGAAATGCTGGAATTGCAGCTCGCCGTCGACATGAAGCCCGGATCGTAGGTCAAATAGCCATGTTTGCTCAGCTCCCGTATATCGATCACATTAGGTCCCAGATTTCCGTGCAGCACAGGCAACTCGATCGGCGGCTGTCCATTGTCAAAACTTAATGTTACTTTGGTGGGAGCTGTCATACTCGGTTCCTTATCGTTAATTGCATTGCTTAATGCGGTTAATATGCCATCGTATTCCGGGCGGCAGGTCTGGGCCGAGGCAAAGACCGGACGATTTTGTATCGTATCCCAAAGCGTCATATCGTCCAGCTCCAATAACTCCGCAAATGCATGCTGGTGTGCAGGCGGCAGAAAAGGGTAGCCGGTATCCAGAAATGCCAGCAGCAAAGTATCGAGCTCGAGCATTCCGCGCCGACATTGCCAGCGCAAGCGATTGTCAGCGGATATCATTATTCGTTCCTCCGTCGGGCAATGTGCTTCCAGTTCTCCCCGATAACGGGGTAATTCGGTCTCAGACGACGCGCAGTCAGACCCATATCAGATCTTTAACATGCGAATTTTCATTTTACTGATGGCAGCCGCAGGATTCAGCCCTTTTGGACAGACGGCTGCGCAATTCATGATTCCGTGACAGCGGTACAGACGGTAAGCGTCCTGAAAATCCGCCAGACGGGCTGCATCCGCCTCATCGCGGGTATCGGCGATGAAACGATATGCAGTCAGCAAGCCGGCCGGACCGACAAATTTGTCCGGATTCCACCAGAACGACGGGCATGCGCTGGAACAGCAGCCGCACTGTATGCACTCGTCGGCATTATCCAGTTGTTCCCGCTGTGTCGGCGATTGCAAGCGTTCCCGCGCAGCGGGCTGCCCATTGACCAGCCATGGCCGCACCGAACGATATTGCCGGTTGAGCGGCGTCATGTCGACGACGAGATCGCGTATCACCGGTAACCCGGGCAATGGCCGAATGTTAACAGGCTGGGCCAGTTTTGCCAGCGGCGTAATGCACGCCAGTCCGTTGCTGCCGTTAATGTTCATCCCGTCCGATCCGCATACGCCTTCCCTGCACGAACGCCTTAGCGTCAGCGTCGCATCGAGATTCGCCTTGATGTACAGCAGCGCATCGAGCAGCATCGGCCCGGTTTCCGTTTCGTCAAAATCGTAATCCTGACTATAAGGCCGATCGGCTATTTCCGGATTGTAACGGTAAATATTAATTCTCATGAGCGCATTTTCTCATCCATAGCCGGCTTTGTGTATTCCATTTGAACAGATCCGCAATCCTGAACGAGGCCCGAAAATCCTTGCAGCCGAAATTGAGCGATACCGGCTAAAGAGGTATTTTCCGGCCCGGCGCTGTACGCGCCGATTAAAATGTATCCTGCGATTTTAGCCAGTGCGTCCGGCTTTCCTGTAAAATCATCGCTTTCATTGACTATATTTCCTGACCATGAGTTTATCCGCTCTCACCGCCTTATCGCCTCTGGATGGACGATATGCTGCCAAAGTCGAACCTTTGCGCGCCTATTTCAGCGAATTCGGATTGATCCGCCATCGCGTGACGATAGAAATCGAATGGCTGAAAGCACTCGCCGCCGAGCCTTTGATCAGTGAAATACCGGCTTTTTCCGCCACGACGATTACCGAACTCGACCATCTCGTCACGCATTTCTCTACCGCCGAAGCGGATTGCATCAAAGCGATCGAGAACATCACCAACCACGACGTAAAAGCCGTTGAATATTTTTTACGCGAACATTTCGCCAGCAATCCGGAAATCGTCAGGGCAGGCGAATTCATTCATTTTGCCTGCACCTCCGAAGACATCAACAATCTTTCGCACGCCTTGATGCTGAAAGCTGCGCGCGACACGGTCATATTACCGTCACTGGAAGCGCTCGAAACCAGATTGACCGAACTTGCGCACGAACACGCCGCGTTGCCGATGCTGTCCCGCACGCATGGACAGCCGGCCACCCCGACCACGCTCGGCAAGGAAATGGCCAATACGGTCTACCGCCTGCAGCGGCAGATTCAACAAATTGCCGATGTGCCTATCCTCGGCAAAATCAACGGGGCGGTGGGCAATTATAACGCGCATTTGTCCGCTTATCCCGAAATCGACTGGGAAGGATTCGCCGAACGCTTCGTGCGTAAGCTGGGGCTGGGTTTCAATCCGTATACCATCCAGATCGAACCGCATGATTATATGGCAGAATTATTCAATGCCATCAGCCGCGCCAACACCATTTTAATCGACCTTAACCGCGATATCTGGGGATATATTTCCATCGGATATTTTACACAAAAAGTAAAAGCGGGCGAAATCGGTTCTTCGACCATGCCGCACAAAGTCAATCCCATCGATTTCGAAAATGCCGAAGGCAATCTGGGGCTTTCCAATGCTTTGTTGAGCCATCTTGCCGAAAAATTGCCCGTTTCCCGCTGGCAGCGCGATTTGACCGATTCGACGGTACTGCGCAATATGGGCGTTGCGCTGGGGTACGGCCTGCTTGCGTATCATTCCTGCCTGCGCGGCCTCGACAAACTGGAAGCCAATCCGCCCCGGCTTGCCGAAGACCTGGACAATAACTGGGAGATACTGGCGGAACCGATCCAGACGGTCATGCGCCGTTACAAGGTGGCCAATGCCTACGAGCAGCTGAAAGAACTCACGCGGGGCAAAGCCGGTATCAACCGCGACAGCCTGCATCAGTTTATCGGCAGTCTGAACATACCCGACGCAGACAAGCAGCGTCTGCTCTCCCTCACTCCCGCCACTTATCTGGGCAAAGCCGCGGAACTGGCGCGACGAATCGGAACTGATACGAGGACATCATGAAAATACCCGAACTCCTGGCTCCGGCCGGCACTCTCGAAAAAATGCGCTACGCTTACCGCTTCGGCGCCGACGCAGTCTATGCAGGCCAGCCCCGTTATTCGTTGCGCGCGCGCAATAACGAATTCCAGCTGGAGCAGCTGGAAACCGGCATCCGCGAAGCGCATGCCCTGAACAAGAAATTTTTCGTCGCCAGCAATCTGATGCCGCATAACGCCAAGGTCAAAACCTACATGGCCGACATGGCGCCGATCATCGCCATGCAACCCGACGCCCTCATTATGGCCGACCCGGGACTCATCATGATGGTCCGGGAAAAATGGCCGGAAATACCGGTACATCTATCGGTACAGGCCAACACCGTGAATTATGCGACAGTCAGATTCTGGCAAAGCCTGGGACTGCGCCGCATTATCCTGTCGCGTGAACTGTCGTTCGACGAAATCGAGGAAATCAAGCAGCAGTGCCCGGAAATGGAACTGGAAGTATTCGTCCACGGCGCATTGTGCATCGCTTATTCCGGTCGCTGCCTGCTGTCGGGATATTTCAATCACCGCGACCCGAATCAGGGTACCTGCACAAATTCGTGCCGCTGGGATTACAAAGTCCACGACACCAGCGAAGACGCAACCGGCGACGTGGAAAAAATAGAATTCGACTTCCGGGCCGCGATGGAAACCACCGAATTTTCCGATTGCGGCAGCCAGCAGCGGCATCCGCTGGCGAACAAGGTATATCTGATCGAGGAAAAAGAACGTCCGGGCGAAATGATGCCCATCATGGAGGACGATCACGGCACTTACATCATGAATTCCAAAGATCTGCGCGCCATCGAGCACATTGCGCGTCTGGTGGAAATCGGCGTCGATTCGCTTAAAATAGAAGGCAGGACCAAATCGGCCTACTACGTCGCCCGTACCGCGCAAACCTACCGCAAAGCGATCGACGACGCGGTAGCCGGCCGCCCGTTTGATCCCGCGCTTCTATCCGATCTGGAAAGCCTCGCCAATCGCGGTTACACGGACGGATTTTACGAACGTCATCATACCCAGGAATACCAGAATTACATGCGCGGTCATTCGGAAAGCAATCGCAGCCAGTATGTCGGCGATGTGACCGGTTACGACAGCATAAGCGGGTTTGCGGAAATAGAAGTAAAAAACAAATTCCTCGTCGGCGACAGACTTGAAATCATCCACCCGGCGGGCAATCACACCATTGCGCTGACGCAGATGCTGGATCACCGCGGCGAACCGATACACGAAGCGCTGGGCAGCGGCTACAAGGTGAAAATCCCTCTGCAAGCCAACCTCGAACAAGCGATGGTCACCCGTTTCCTGAATACCTGACCAGATACCCGTCCCAGAACGGAAACCCTAATTCAGGGCATCCGCCTGCTGGGCGGCCAGCAAGGTATTTTCCAGCAGCATGGCCACGGTCATCGGCCCGACACCGCCGGGCACCGGCGTGATCCACGCCGCACGCTCGCAAGCGGCGGGGAATTCCACGTCGCCGAGCAAAGTCCCGTCTTCCATGCGGTTGATCCCTACATCGATAACCGTAGCGCCGGGTTTGATCCACGCACCCTTGACCAGTTCCGGTTTGCCTACGGCGACAACCAGAATATCGGCCTGTGCGACGAACTCATGCAGATTGCGGGTAAACCGATGACAGGTAGTCACGGTGCAACCCGCCAGCAGCAATTCCAGACCCATCGGCCGTCCTACGTGGTTGGACGAGCCCACAACGACCGCATGCATTCCGGTCAGATCGGCATGCGCCAGAGACAGCAGGCGCATGACGCCGTAGGGCGTGCAGGAGCGCAAAGTAGGCATGCGCACCGCCAGCCGACCGATGTTATAAGGATGGAATCCGTCCACATCCTTGCGCGGATCGATACGCTCGATCACCAGGGTCGAATCGATCTGCGCCGGTAAAGGCATCTGCACCAGAATGCCGTGAACGGCATCGTCTTCATTCAATCGATCAATCAATGCCAGTAATTCCGATTGTGTCGTCGTGGCAGGCATATCGTGCAAATCCGAACGGATTCCCGCCTTGGCGCAGGCATTGCGCTTATTGCGCACATAAATCCCCGACGCCGCATCGCTGCCCACCAGCACCACCGCCAGACCCGGCTGGCTCAAACCGGCTTCGACCCGCGCGTGGACGCGCGTTTGCAAATCGGCGACTATTTGCTCGGACAGGGTTTTTCCATCTAGACACAGTGCTGGCATAATTACAGTAGAGGATACGAATCAAAGACGCTATCATCTCATTTATCCCTACCAACATTCAAGACAAGAAATCGATTGCCTCACGCAACGCTTGACTACACCGGCCGGCAAGCGTATAGTTCTGGGCTTTCGGGGCGTAGCGTAGTCTGGTAGCGCGCCTGGTTTGGGACCAGGATGTCGGGAGTTCGAATCTCTCCGCCCCGACCAAGATTTATCGGGTCGACATAGCTTCTTCTCTGTAAGGCAGTCATGGTGCCGGTGTACGAGCTGCCCGTAGCTCAACCGGATAGAGCACCAGCCTTCTAAGCTGGGGGTTACAGGTTCGATTCCTGTCGGGCAGGCCAAAAGTTTACAAGACGCAACAGTCTTCGGCGGTGGATGTAGCTCAGTTGGTAGAGTCCCGGATTGTGATTCCGGTTGTCGTGGGTTCGAGCCCCATCATTCACCCCATCCTATCATATCGCAACCCCTTCGTACTTGATCGATTTCCACAAGCTTTCGGCAAACACGTT
>DAIETB010000069.1:0-3773 GCA_027345925.1 Sulfuriferula sp. | reverse complement strand
AAAAAGTGGTGTGGATGTCCGGCGCTAGCGGAGAACAAACCGCGTCCTTGAGTCTAAACCCGCCCGACCTGGGTCCGCTGCAAATCGTTCTGAACGTAAATAATAACCAGGCCAATGCAACCTTTATCGCCGCCCAGCCCGAAGTACGCCTGGCGATTGAAGCAGCCTTACCCAAACTGCATGAAATGATGAATAATGCAGGCATACAGCTAGGTCAGACCAACGTCAGGTCGGATACCTCCAGCCAGCAGGACCGCCAGCCGCAGACGCAATCATTTCGGCCGCTGAGCGGCGTCAGGTCGGTAACTGCCGACAAGAGCATAGGCATTTCCGGTAAAATCATTACCGGCAAAGGGCTGGTCAATACCTTCGTCTGATGCGCAGCACCGGAAAACAAGACATTAATTTAAAACGACAACTTTAACGTCAAGGGATAAAAATGGCTCAAGCGCCAAGTAAAACCACCGCCAAATCGGCCGCTCCGGCAGCCGAAACCGACCCTCCCAAAAAATCGAAGAAAATGCTCTTGATAATTCTCGGTGCGATCTTTGTTTTGCTGCTCGCCGGAGGCGGTGCTGCCGCGTATTTTTTAATGCATAAAACCGGAGGCAAACCAGCGGCAGTCAAAAAAGCAGATGAAAAACCGCCGGTTTTTGTTCCGCTCGACAGCTTTACGGTCAATTTATCGCCGGACGAAGGCGATAAATTTCTGCAAGTTGCGCTAACCCTGCAAGTGCCCGACGATAAAGAATCGGACAATATCAAGGCGCATCTGCCTCAAATTCGGAGCCGGTTGCTGCTGCTGCTGTCCAGTCAGAAAGCATCGGTATTGCTAACCGAAGCCGGCAAGAACCAGTTGATGAAAGAGATCGTCGCTGAAATCAACAAACCGTTCGAACCCGGCGGCGACCCGCAAAAAGTCCTGGGGGTATTTTTTACCTCTTTTGTAATTCAATAGATCGAGAGCGCAATAACGCATCATGGCCGAAAATTTCCTGTCACAAGACGAAGTTGATGCCTTACTGAAAGGTGTCACGGGAGAGCAAGACGAAGACGAAGCGCAGATAGATACTTCTGCTGTGCGTACGTACAATCTCGCCACCCAGGAACGTATTGTGCGGGGGCGCATGCCTACGCTGGAAATTATCAACGAACGTTTTGCCCGGCTGTTCCGCATCGGTCTGTTCGGCTTCATGCGACGCACGGCGGAAATATCGACCGGTCCGGTTAAAGTATCCAAATACAGCGAATTCATCCGCAATCTGGTGGTGCCGACCAATCTGAATCTGGTCCAGATCAAACCGTTGCGGGGCACGGCCCTCATCGTTTTCGACCCGACTCTGGTCTTCCTGATCATCGACAATCTGTTCGGCGGCGACGGACGTTTTCATACCCGCGTCGAAGGGCGCGATTTCACCCAGACCGAGCAGCGCATCATCCAGCGGATACTGAATATTTTTTTCGAGAATTACGAAAAATCCTGGTCGCACATTTATCCGATCGAATTCGAATATATGCGCTCTGAGATGAATACCCAGTTTGCCAATATCGCCACGCCCAACGAAGTTGTCGTCACCACCACGTTCAATGTGGAAATCGGCCCTTCGCAAGGCGAAATCCATTGCTGCATGCCGTATTCGATGATAGAACCGATCCGCGATCTGCTCAGCAGCAGCCTGCAAGGCGAAACTCTGGACGTAGACAAGCGCTGGACTCGCTTGATGACGCAGCAGATACAAACCGCCGAGGTCGAAATTGTCGCCAACATGGGCGTAGCGGAAAGCACTTTCGGCGACATCCTGAACTTGCAGGTAGGAGATATCATACCGCTTCATATTCCCGGCACGATAGTAGCCACTGTAGATCAAGTACCGGTCATGGAATGCACATACGGTACTTTACACGGCCAATATGCATTGCGGGTTGAAAAACTGATCTCGTATACGACGCGCGAAACGACTCAAGGAGAAAAATCATGAGTGATGATACCGATGCAATTATGGACGATTGGGGTGCGGCCATGGCCGAGCAGACCGCGGCAGAAACCGCAGAACCTGCCACCGCCACGGAAGCCCCGCCCAAATCCATCTTCAAGGAATTCAGCAATAGCGGACCGGCCACGGAAACGCATAACGACATCGACTTTATACTGGATATCCCGGTACAACTGACAGTGGAACTGGGTCGAACCAAAATCGCCATCAAAAATCTGCTGCAACTGGCTCAGGGCTCGGTCGTGGAACTTGCGGGTATGGCCGGCGAACCGATGGATATACTGATCAACGGCTTTCTGATCGCGCAAGGCGAAGTCGTCGTCGTCAACGATAAATTCGGCATCCGCGTCACCGATATCATAAGCCCCGCGGAACGCATCCGCAAACTGAACAAATGAGACGCCTGCTGCTGCTGACATTAGTTGTGTTCAGCCCGGCCCACGCTGCCGCAAATGTCGCCGCCCATGCCGGCGTTGCGCTATCGCCGACAGTAAGCCTGCTGCAGGTCGCGCTGAGCCTGTTTGCGATACTGGCCCTCATCATGGCCGCCGCATGGCTGACCAAACGCTATTTAAACATCAGTCCACGCGCCAATACAGCGATAAAAACGATCAGCGGATTGAATCTGGGCGGGCGAGAACGGGTTTTATTGCTGGAAGTAGGAGAACAATGGATAGTCGTAGGCGTAAGTCCCGGCCATATCAGTACGCTCGCGACCATGCCGCGTCAGTCCGTCGATGCGACCGGCACACCGGAAGCAGGCAAAAGTTTTGCTGCGGCCATGACTGATCGTTTCAAACAGCTCCGGGGCGAAAACGAAACATGAACCCTTCCGCCTGTTATCCTGCAGAAAGAAATGACGATTATCATTTCTGCGCAGCCTGTTTTTAGATTGCCATACCTCATGCCTCAATCTTTACGTTCCCTTTACAGCTTTATCGGTTTAACCGTTTTTTTAGGCCTTTTGCCTTTGTGCGCATGGGCTGAGCCGTCCGCTCTGCCGGCTTTTACCACCGCTCCGTCCGCAGGCGGCGGCCAGACCTATTCGCTTACCATCCAGACGCTGCTGTTCCTGACCTCGCTGTCGTTCTTACCGGCAATTTTACTGATGATGACAAGTTTTACCCGCATCATCATAGTATTGTCCTTGTTGCGTCAGGCGCTCGGCACGCAGTCGTCGCCGCCGAATCAGGTTCTGATCGGACTTGCACTTTTTTTAACCTTATTCGTTATGGGACCGGTCTTCGACAAGATCTACGCCGACGCTTACATGCCGTTTGCCGCCAATAAAATCACTTTTCAGGCGGCCGTCGATAAAGGCAGCGTGCCGCTGAAGGCATTCATGCTGAAACAAACTCGTCAGGCCGATCTGGCGCTGTTTGTGAAAATTTCCAATACTCCGGCATTGCAGGGACCGGAAGATGTGCCTTTGCGGGTTCTGGTCCCGGCCTTCATGACCAGCGAACTTAAAACCGCATTCCAGATCGGCTTTGCCATATTAATTCCGTTTCTCATCATCGACATGGTCGTAGCCAGTGTGCTGATGTCGATGGGAATGATGATGGTCGCGCCGTCTATCGTCTCGCTACCGTTCAAGATCATGCTGTTCGTGCTAGTGGATGGCTGGCAGTTGCTCATGGGCTCTCTCGCCCAGAGTTTTTACTGATACATTTATTAACGAGGAATAGCCATGAATCCGGAAAGCGTTATGACTCTCGGACGCCATGCCATGGAAATCACGCTGATGGTCGCAGCTCCGATGCTGCTGGTCGCGCTGGG
>DAIETB010000028.1:0-6121 GCA_027345925.1 Sulfuriferula sp. | reverse complement strand
CTATATGCCCGATTACCGGCAATAACGATATCGCGCATTTGGGGGTTTGCCGCAACTAAAGCCGCTATCGCTTCCGGGTCGGGCAATCTGGCCCGGAACCGGTCGGATTGAAACCCCCACAACCTTATCAGATTACCTATGGCCGGATTAAACAGCCCGTCCGATTGCGCGGAATAGCGGGTAGCATCCTTAATAATAGCCGATATTTCCGGATCGACCGCAGCACTTTGCGGACTATGGCTGAACGCCTCATTCAGCGTCGAGAGCGGACCGGGTTCCCAGGCGTGAAGATCATGATGCATACGATCGAAAACGGTCAGTACATGCGCAACGACGCGCCGGGCTTTGCTGTCTGGCTCGCCGTAAATGCTGACCTCCACGCGGGTGCCGAACACATAACTTTCCTGGGTGTACAGAGCGGGTTTACTGCATGCCGCCAGAATCGACAGCAACACCAGCAATAACAGCAGCCTTACGGTACGCTGCATTTTCGTTCCAGTGCATCGATAAACAGACTGGCCACATTGCAGTCCGTCTGCCGGGCAATTTCCGTAAAGCCGGTCGGACTGGTAACGTTGATTTCCGTCAGATAATCACCGATAACATCGAGTCCGACGAGGAATAAGCCCAGTTCGCGCAATATCGGTCCCACGGCCCCGGCAATTTCGCGGTCGCGTGCCGACAGCGCTTGCGCTACGCCCTTGCCGCCGGCGGCCAGATTACCTCTAGTCTCGCCTTCGGCCGGAATGCGCGCCAGCGCGTACGGCACCGGTTCGCCGTCTATCAGCAATATGCGTTTATCGCCCAGCGCTATTTCGGGAATATAACGCTGAGCCATGATAGTGCGCGTTTCCAGCTCGGTTAAGGTTTCAATAATAACGTTCAGGTTGGCGTCGTCGCCTCTGATGCGGAATATTCCGGCACCGCCCATCCCGTCCAGCGGCTTAAGGATCACATCACGCTGTTCCGCCAGAAAATCCTTGATCAGATCGGCACGGCGCGTCACCAAAGTCGGCACCGTAAATTGAGGAAAACGGGCTATCGCCAGTTTTTCATTGAAATCGCGCAATGCGGAGGGCCGATTAAATACGCGCACGCCTTGTTTTTCCGCCAATTCCAGCAAATGCGTACTGTACAGATATTCGGTATCGAAAGGCGGATCCTTGCGCATCAGCACCGCGTCGAATCCGCTGAGCGGAGTATCGGTCGCCGCGCTCAATTCGTACCATCCGGCGGCCGTGTCGATCAGCCGGATGGCGCTCGCGAAAGCGCCTGGCCGCCCCTCGCGCAGATATAGATCGCGCTGCACTATGACAGAAAGAATATGACCGCGCCGGGCTGCCTCGCGCATCATGGCAACGCTGCTGTCCTTGTAAGCCTTGAGCTGATCGACGGGATCGACAATAAACGCAAGTTTCATTCGGCTGTACCTGCATAGCGTTCGAGTTCTATGGACGCGGCAAGCATCGCCAGCCGCGCTACGACGCCGTAAGTATAAAACCGGTTGGGCATCGAATCCGGATTTCCGGCCCGATTCGGCGTACAACACGGCGTTTCAAAGGCCAGCGGCACAAAATGCATGCCCGGCGCATTCAGATTCTCGTCGATACCGCGCCCGGTATGCACGCGATAAAAACCGCCGACGACAAAATGGTCGATCATATAAACCACCGGTTCGGCTACTGCGTCGTTGATGCTTTCAAAGGTGTACACGCCTTCCTGTATGATCACTTCGGAATTTTGCAGACCTTCTTTGCCTACCGCCATCTTGTTGCGCTGCTTGCGGTTCAGGTCGCGCACCTCGGCAGGGTCTTTCACGGTCATGATGCCCATCCCGTAAGTTCCGGCATCGGCTTTGATTATCACGAAGGGTTGCGCATCGATTTTATATTCTGCATATTTGGCGCGAATTTTCTCCAGCATCTCGGTAACATGCATTTCCAGACATTCTTCGCCTTGACGGGCATGAAAATCGATCTCGCCGCAGGTTGCAAAATAAGGGTTGATCAGCCAGGGATCGATTGCTATCAATTGCGCGAATTCGGTCGCTACCTGATTATAAGCAGAGAAATGTTGCGATTTGCGCCGCTGGTGCCAGCCGGCATGCAACGGCGGCAGCAAAGATTGCTCGATGCCGCGCAGAATTTCCGGTACGCCGGCCGACAGATCGTTATTGAGCAGCACAGCGCAAGGATCGTAATCGGCCAGACCGACACGATTTCCCTGTCGCACTACAGGTTCCAGCGTCAGGCTTTCGCCTTCGCCCAGATCCAGAACCAGCGGTTCCGCCATGTTTTCTATTAGACTGCCGATACGCACTTCAAGGCCGGTCTGGCGAAGGATATTGGCAAGACGCGCAACATTTTTCAGATAAAAAATATTGCGGGTGTGATTTTCCGGTATCAATAATAGCTGTTGCGCATCGGGACAAATTTTTTCTACCGCGCTCATTGCCGCCTGGACCGACAAGGGCACAAAATCGGCATTGAGATTATTGAATCCGCCCGGAAAAAGATTGGTGTCTACAGGAGCCAGCTTGAAACCGCTATTACGCAAGTCGACCGAAGTATAAAACGGCGCTTCGTGCTCATGCCATTGCAAGCGAAACCAGTGTTCGATTTTCGGTGTCGCCGCCAGGATATGGCGCTCAAGATCAAGCAGCGGTCCTGTCAATGCGGTAGTTAAATGGGGAACCATGCGATACCTCTTTCATTATAGATTCGTTCGTAATCGATTGCGGTTCGGCTACCGGACCATTGCTGCGGAACGATCCGCACTCTCCGTCCGGTCGATTGCTATATGCCGAATGGTACACTGCCTGCCGAAGCTGCGGCAAGAATAGTCGTTGGCGATCCGTAACACAAAACGTTTCCTCTAGAGCTATGACAAAAATACGTGGATAATTACCCATCGCATGACGCGATTGCCCGATCATATCCCGATGACGACATTCGCGGCATAGCCATGTTTCGAACAGAGGAGCTTTTCATGTTTGTCTATTTCATTTATGTGGTGATTTTTATCGTTTCGCTCATATTGATGTACTGGTTTTTTAAATGGCTGAACAAACATTGATTTCTGACCGGTTCAGGTTGCCGAAACAGCCTGTAACCTCTTGATACAATACTCCGTCAACAAAACCTTACAATTATCGTTATATTCTTTATCGTTATCTTCTCATACCGGCTGGAATTTTCCTCTTTTGTCATCGGATGAAAACACAGCGGCGCAGGGGCGGCTTGCCGACATAATGCCAAATATTCGGAGTCTTAAAACAATGTTCAAGCATAGTGACGGAATCAAATTCTTCCGACTGGCAATCCTTGCAAGTTTCGCCGCCCTGCCGCTGGCCGCGCGTTCGGCAATCCCTCCGGACCCATCGTCTTCGAATCCGCATGCTCGGGTTGCCCGGCTGGATTTTTTTTCCGGCAACGTCACCATCGAGCCGGCAGGTGCCCAGACATGGTCGCATGCCGAACTTAACTGGCCATTGACTACAGGCGACCAGTTATGGACCGGTAGTGCCGGTCGGGCCGAATTGCAGATAGGCTCTTCGGCTTTGCGGATCAACCGTAAAACCGCGTTCGATATCGTCAATCTCGATGACAGGAACCTGCAGGTAAAAGTAGCGCAAGGATCGCTGGCAGCGCGTTTGCGTACTTTAGCCCCCGGTCAGGATGTCGAAATCGATACGCCCAATCTGGCCCTGCAAGCGACCAATCCCGGTTCTTATCGCGTCGATGTCGCACCCGGCGGCGATGCGACTACCGTTACGGTCAGATCGGGTACGGCGATGCTGTACGGCGACCATGCTTCTTTAATGGTTCCGGCCGGACAACAGATCCGTTTCGTCGGCACCCATTTGCAGCAATACACCGGAACAACCGAACCCCTGCTCGACGGATTCGACGCATGGGCAGCGCAACGCGATGCCGGTTTGAATAACGCAGTATCGGCGCAATACGTTTCACCCGACATGACCGGCTATCAGGATCTTGATGCTAACGGCACATGGCAGGATACTCAGGCCTATGGACCGGTGTGGATACCGGCCGTCGCCATGTATTCGGGCTGGGCGCCTTATCGCGAAGGCCGCTGGGCCTGGATCGCGCCGTGGGGATGGACCTGGATCGACGCCGAACCCTGGGGCTTTGCACCGTTCCATTACGGCCGCTGGGCGCAGATCGGCGGAGTATGGGGGTGGGTGCCCGGAATGTATGCCAGAATGTGGTCGCCCGTTTACGCGCCGGCGCTGGTCGGTTTTGTCGGCGGCGGCGCCATGGACTGGGGCATAAACATGCGGTTCGGCACCGGAATCGGCCCCGGGATTGCGTGGCTGCCGCTGGGACCGGGCGAAAACTGGTATCCGGCATACGGCGCCAGCCGCAATTATTTCAACCGCGTCAATAATATCAACGTTAATACAGTCCGGAATACGACCATCATCAACAATACGACGATTATCAATAACCGTAACAATCGCAATTATTACCGCAATCGAAACATTCCCGGCGCAATTACCGCCATCCCGGCCAGAAGTTTCGTACGCGGCATGCCGGTCGCCGCAGCAGCAATCCCTTTATCGGCACATCAAATCGCGCGCGCTCCGATAATTGGCTCCGAACCCGCCATAGCGCCGGTCAAGACCAGCTTTCTCGGCGGCATGCGACCCACCACTGCGATCGGACTGCCGCGTCACATTATGCAAAGACAGGTCGTCGCTACCAGAGCCCCTGTCATACCGCCAGCCTATCGCGACGTACTGGCGCAACGATACGCCGCACGAGGAGGCTTCATCGCTGGAGCCGGGAAACCGGTCGTTCGCAATATTCCGGCTGGGAAACCGGCCGCCGGTGCGTTACTCCATTCGGCAAACGTATCGTTGCCGCAAACATTTCACGTTATCGACCGCGCACAGGCGCAACGTTACAATGTCCGGTCCTGGCAAGCCGGTAACAGAGCAATCCGTTCGAACGGGGGAAATGCGACCGTACGCTCCTTTCCCGGAACCGACAATTCCGCGATGCGACAGAATCGTTATGCTACCCCCGGTCCGATCCAATCCTCCGCGGGTGCCATACACAACTTTCAACCGTTGCATCTGCCACCGACCGATCGATCGGTCGCCGGACCCGGTGAACGCCGCGCAACGCAAGCTCCTAACAGTTTCGGCAATGCTAACGGGAATCCGTATTCCCGCCCGTATTCGCAGGATTATCCTGACCACAACGCGAAAGCAGTGCATGTGCCTACAGAGCCGCAACATCGCGTCATGCAGAGAGAAAATTACGGACAACAATCGTATTTCGGCAATCAGCGCACTGACCAGCGCATAAATGCTCAGCGCATGCAACCGCAGAATCAGGCGATGCCTAGGCAAGCCCCCGCACAGTCGGCCGAAATGCCAAATCAGCACCCTGCTCCCGCTCCGCGGCCGCGGGCACCGGTTTATCCCAGAAACCCCTCTTCGCAGCACGATTAAAATTCAGCCGGAATGGCAACGGGCCATTCCGCTTATCCGATTATCTGACCGGCACTTACGCTCATGTTCCATATCGTCTTGTTCCAACCCGAAATTCCGCCCAATACCGGCAATATCATCCGGCTCGCCGCCAATACGGGCTGCACGCTGCATCTGGTTGAACCCTTGGGATTCAAGCTCGAAGACAAGCAATTGCGACGAGCGGGACTGGATTATCACGAATACGCCAGCCTGCGTGTCCATGCCGACTGGGCGGCGTGCCGGAACGAGCTAGGCAATCGCCGTTTTTTCGCCATGACCACCAAAGGCTCGGCCATGCTGGCGACGTGCGACTTCAAAGCCGAAGACGTATTCCTCTTCGGTCCGGAAACGCGCGGTCTGCCTGACGGGATTCTGGCTGAATTCGACAGTGCGCAACGTCTGCGCCTGCCTATGAAGCCCGACAGTCGCAGCCTTAATTTATCCAATAGCGTAGCCGTCGTGATTTACGAAGCCTGGCGGCAAAACGGATTTGCCGGCGGCGGTTGATACTCCGGTGTGCACTTTCATGCCGCCTGCAATTTTTCTTGACACATCCATACCGTTTGGTATCTAATCTTCCCATGACTGCCGATACCAAACTCAAACCGCCCGATGCCA
>DAIETB010000027.1:0-4352 GCA_027345925.1 Sulfuriferula sp. | reverse complement strand
ATTTCTGCGCCTCGGCGATGCGCCGCTGGATACGTTCTGTCATCTCATTTATCCGGCATCTACGCCCTGGCATGCGCAATCGGATACCCGTTTCATATTATTCGACCGGACCGGCAAAGAGATTGCCCAGACGCCGGTACGGATTCCTTGCAGCGGTTCGCTGCACTGGCGCTACAGCGAGGGGTTCGACGCCGCTACCCGGCAGCGCGCAGGCGACGGCGCCTATATCATCATCCGCGATCTGACTTGCCGCTTATTCGGTTATCATGGCACCTTAAACGGGGATATTGCATTCAGCATGGATCATATGTTCGGGTTTTGATATGAATGAAGAAATTTGTGATTTGACGAAAACCGCCGCCAGTCATTTACAGACGGCGGTTTTCTATGAAATCAAGGATATGCCGCGCGGCACGGCGATGCATTTGCTGTTTGCCGACGATCCGGCGATCGTATTGCACAGCCTGAATCTGCAACTGCGCAACAATTTGCGCTGGGAAGTAAGCCGTACCGAAGAAGGTAACTGGCTGGCGGTGATTCATCGCGCCGAAGATGTGCCTCCCGTCGATGTGCTCGATGCATTGAAACGCGATCACAAACGGCTCGACGCCATGTTTTCTCAAATCATCCATTTGACCGATCGCAATCATCTGGCCGACGCCCAGGCCATGATGCAGGCTTTTACTGCCGCACTGGAACGGCATCTGGCGGTAGAGCACGAGATACTGGCGAAAGCGATACGCACTCCGCCGAATGCAACAGGGCAGGACCCGACAGCGGCGATGATGAGCGAACACCATGAAATAATGACTCAGTCTGCGATGATTGCGGCGAGTTACGAAGAAGCCGATGCCGCGCCGGCCAGTATTTCTCCTTTGCTGGCGATTCTGGCGGGTTATCTGTCCAAGCACGAGCAACGGGAAGAACTGAGTCTTTTTCCGATCTGGACCGGCGCGATCAAGCATGCGCCGGAGGCCGCGCGTACCGATCTGTTTGCGCGGGTGATGAGCATATTGAATGCCGATTGATATTAAATACCGATTTTATTGAATAATTATGATTAAATTTAAGCAGCAAGCTCTTGATTATCACGAGTTTCCTAAGCCAGGAAAAATGTCGGTAGAATCGTCGAAACCATGCGAAACGGCTGAAGATTTGGCTCTGGCGTATAGTCCGGGAGTCGCAGAACCGGTACGCGCCATCGCCGAAAATCCGGAGAACGCCTATCGCTATACCAATAAAGGCAATCTGGTTGCGGTCATTACCGACGGCAGCGCGATTCTGGGCTTGGGCGATCTCGGACCGCTGGCGTCCAAGCCGGTGATGGAAGGGAAGGGCATATTGTTCAAACGTTTTGCCGGGATCGACGTATTCGATATCGAAATCCAGGCGCCCAGTGTAGAAGCTTTTATAGAAACCGTCGTTAATATTGCCCCGACTTTCGGTGGCATAAACCTTGAAGACATTGCTGCACCGCATTGTTTTGAAATAGAGAAGGCATTGTCTGAGCGCCTGGACATTCCGGTTTTTCATGACGACCAGCATGGAACGGCAGTCATCGTTTGTGCGGGGCTGATTAATGCGCTGCATATTCAGGGCAAGCTGCTGGCCGAGGCGAAAATCGTCTGTCTCGGCGCCGGTGCGGCGGGACTTGCTTCGATGCGTCTGCTGATGGCGATGGGAGCGCAGGCAGATAATATCGTGCTGGTCGACAGCCGCGGCGTAATCCATCACCAGCGTACCGATCTGAATAGTTATAAGCTGGCCTTTGCCCGAAAAACGGATTTGCGCAGTTTAAGCGGTGCGCTGACCGGCGCCGACGTGTTTATCGGCGTGTCTGGCGCAAATCTGGTGTCGCAGGAAATGATCGCGAGTATGGCGGATAAGCCGATCGTGTTCGCGCTGGCGAACCCCGATCCGGAAATTTTGCCAGCGGACGCGCATGCCGTACGCGACGATCTGATCATGGCCACCGGTCGTTCGGATTATCCCAATCAGGTCAATAATGTGCTCGGATTTCCATTTATTTTTCGCGGCGCGCTCGATGCGCGCGCCAAGCGCATTACCACTGCGATGCAGATCGCCGCGGTGCATGCGCTGGCGGAACTGGCGCGCGAAGCGGTGCCGGCTGAAGTGCTGGCTGCATACAAGCTCGATGCGCTGACCTTCGGTAAGGAATATATTTTACCCAAGCCCTTCGATCCCCGTCTGATCGATCGTATCCCGCCGGCCGTTGCAAAAGCGGTCGGCGGATAGCAAGTCGTTCGTGCCTGAATCGATGCCTGCCAAGCCACCCGTTTACCTGAATCTGTGGCGTATCCGTCTGCCGCTGCCGGGATGGATTTCCATCCTGCAGCGTTTGAGCGGGGCAGTCCTGTTTTTGATGTTGCCGCTGGCGATTTATCTGTTTCAGTTGTCGCTGACCGATGCAGGTTACGAAAGGATAGTGCGCAGTCAGGGATTTGTCGGCGGCAAGTTGTTGCTGGGTGCGGCGTTATGGTTCTATCTGCAGCATTTACTGGCCGGCATACGGTTTTTGTTGCTGGACCTGCAATTCGGCACCAGCCTGCTCTGGGCGCGCCGCTCGTCCGCTTTGACGTTGGCGACGAGCTTCTTGCTGACGCTGTTTATCGTTCTGGGCTGGCGATGAATGCGACCCGGATATGGCTGTCTCAACGCGTCATCGCGGCGGTATTGGCGATATATTCCCTGCTTGCGCCTGTCTATCTCTGGATCGAGAAACCGGCAGGCGCGCAAGCCTGGCGCGATGCCTTCGCGGCATGGCCGATGCGCTGGGGAACGCTGCTATTCGCGCTGGCGGCAATTCTGCATGCCTGGACGGGCATCCACGACATCCTGCTCGATTACGTCAGTACGCCGCGCTGGCGCAATAATCTGCAAAATCTCGCAGGAATGTGGCTGGCAGGCTGCGCCGCTGCGATTACGATAATTTTGTGGCGTCTGGCATGACTATTACTCGACAGGCTTACGATGTCGTCATCGTCGGTGGCGGCGGAGCGGGATTGCGCGCGGCTTTGCAACTGGCCGGCGCCGGCCGGCAGGTCGCCGTGGTGTCCAAGGTGTTTCCCTTGCGTTCGCATACCGTGTCGGCGCAGGGCGGCATTACCGCCGCGCTGGGCAATGTCGGCGCGGACGACTGGCGCTGGCATATGTACGACACCGTCAAGGGCTCGGATTATCTGGGCGATCAGGACGCGATCGAATTCATGTGCCGTCATGCCGCGCAGGCGGTGATCGAACTCGAACATATGGGTCTGCCCTTTTCGCGGCTGGACGACGGCCGGATCTATCAGCGCGCCTTCGGCGGCCAGTCGATGAATTTCGGTGGCGAACAGGCCAGCCGTACCTGCGCGGCAGCCGACCGTACCGGCCATGCGCTGCTGCATACGTTGTATCAGCAGAATCTGCGCGTCGGCACGCATTTTTTCGACGAATATTTTGCTCTCGATCTGATCGCGGACGAAGACGGCGCCGTGCGCGGCGTGTTTGCGCTGGACATCGCCACCGGCGCGGCAACGGCGTTCGGTGCACGCATGACGGTGCTGGCGACCGGAGGCGCGGGGCGGATATTCCAGCATTCGACCAATGCCCATATCAATACCGGCGACGGTCTAGGGATGGCGTTGCGGGCGGGATTGCCGTTGCAGGATATGGAATTCTGGCAATTTCATCCGACCGGGCTGCCCGGCTCCGGCAGTCTGATATCCGAAGGAGTGCGCGGCGAAGGCGGCTATCTGGTCAATGCTCTGGGCGAACGTTTCATGCAGCGCTATGCGCCGCATGCGCGCGATCTGGCGAGCCGGGATGTCGTCGCCCGCGCGTTGGCGATGGAAATCCATGCCGGACGCGGTTGCGGGCCGCATGCCGATCATATTCATCTCAAACTCGATCATCTGGGCGCGGCGGTGATTAATTCGCGCTTGCCGGGCATCCGTGAGCTCGCCATGCGTTTTGCCGGCGTCGACCCGGTCACTCAACCGATCCCTGTCGTGCCGACCGCGCATTATATGATGGGCGGCATTCCTGCCACGATGCACGGCCAGGTTCTGGCCGACGATACCGTGCCCGGTCTGTATGCGGTCGGCGAATGCGCCTGCGTATCGGTACACGGCGCCAATCGTCTGGGCGGCAATTCGCTGCTCGATCTGGTGATATTTGGGCGCGCCGCGGGACAGCATATCGAGGCGGAGCTGGCGCGTCGGTCGAGCCGGGATGCGAAGAGCGCGAATCTCGAACAGCGCTGGTGCGCTCGCAGTCTGGAACGTCTTGCCCGATGGGACCGGCGCGAGCGCGGCGAGTCGGTAGCCGAATTGCGTACCTCCGTACAAAAA
>DAIETB010000002.1:0-9848 GCA_027345925.1 Sulfuriferula sp. | reverse complement strand
GCAACGCAGCCGACCGGACAGTTAATACGACGCTGAGTCTGGGTGCGGCTTGATCGACGCCAGCGTCTGCTGCCGGACAGCCCAAACCGGCCGAGTAATCGTTATATGCGATTAATCGATAGGATAAACGAAAAATTGGCGATTTATGCCGATTTCGTTCCGGACAGGGATTTCAGACAGCTAAACCGGTGGTTGTCTGACCATAGGGATAAAGCCCGGCAATGACTCGATACGTCGCAACCAGTTGCGTAAATGAGGGTAAGGATCGAGAGAAATACCGCCCTCTTCGGCATGGGCGCTGTAGGTATAATTGGCGATATCAGCGATGGTCGGAGCCGGTCCGGCCAGGAATGGACGATTTTTCAGTTCTTTGTCCATTACGGCAAACAAGAACTGCGACCGCGCCCTAACCTCTGGAGAAACCGGGGTTTTATTAAGCATGGCGCGGCGAGCCGTCGCAGGACCGAAAGCCAACGTTCCTGCCGCTTCCGAGAGCCAGTGCTGTACGCCTGCCGCAGCTACAGGATCGTGCGGCAACCAGTCAGGACCGCCGTATTTGGTCGCCAGATACACCAAAATTGCGTTTGAATCGGCCAGGATAATCTCTCCATCCTGAATTACCGGAACCTGACCGAAAGGATTCATGGCAAGAAACGCCGGGCTTTTTTGGGCTCCGGTTTTAAGGTCGATCTCTATCAGTTCATACGGCAATTCAAGCAAAGATAAAAACAGCTCGATACGATGACAGTGGCCGGAAAGAAAATAACGCTGCAGTTTGATAGATTGAGCCAGCATCTCGGCACCCATAAAAAGCTCCTTTTGTTTAAACGGTCATAGACAGCGTAATCATGCATAGTGCTTTTTTGCATAAAAATTGCTCCCAGTTCAATATCCGTCCGGACGATAAAGATTATAGGTAAAACGGAAACTGAACGGTCTGAAATTATGAAACCAGATAAATACGGCGGATAGTTCTGTTCAGCGGTAAATAATGCGGTAAATAATAATGGCTGGAATGATTAATTAATGCTGCGGTAACAGAGGCAGATTTTTTACCAGAAGCTCAGTGATTTCCTGGCTGGAAAGCGGTTTGCAAAAAAGATACCCCTGCGCTTCATCACAGTTTAGAGTATGCAGTAGCTGGTATTGATCGTCCAGTTCGACGCCTTCCGCGATTAAATTGATCCGGAGATTTTTTGCCAGCGAGCATATGGCGGCAACGATCGACTCGTTGTCCGAATCGCCAATGAACTTAGGCATAAAGGATCGGTCGATCTTGATGGTGCCGATAGGAAATTTTTTAAGGTAATTCATGGAGGAATATCCGGTACCGAAATCGTCCAGCGCGATTTTAATGCCCATTTTCGTCAGGGTATTGAGTTTTTCGACTATGTGATCGCCTTCGTTCAACAAGGTGGTTTCATTTATCTCCATTTCGATCATGGAACCGGAAAGTCCGTAAAATTTTAATAATTCTTCGATATAATCGACAAATCCTTCCTGTTCAAGATGGCGAAACGAGATATTGATCGCAATACGTTGCGGCAACAATCCTGATTTGTGCCAGATTTGGGCTTGCTGGAAAACCGATTTCAATACGAATTCGCTGATAGGAATGATCAGGCCGGTTTCTTCCGCCAAGGGTATGAATTTCATCGGCAACAGGTTTCCTAACAACGGCGAGGTCCACCTTATCAAGGTTTCGATGCCTGAAATCATGCGTGTCGCGACATTAATCTGCGGTTGGTAGACGATTTGGAATTCGTTCCGTTCCAGCGCTTTGCGCATCTGGATTTCCAGTGAAAACCGCTGATCGAACATCGCGTTCATATTGGGCGTATATATCTGGTAACGATTCCTCCCTTTGGCTTTACTGTCATACATGGCGATATCGGCATTCTTGATTAGCGTGTCTATGGTTTCGCCGTTATCGGGATATAGCGAAATACCTATACTCATCGGAACGTATAATTCATGGCCATTGATATAAAACGGCGCAGTGAATTCCTTGATGATTTTTTCGGCTACGTTGACTACATGTTCCTGATTCTCGATATGCGATAACAGCAGGGTAAATTCGTCGCCTCCTTGCCGCGCTAACGTATCGCCCTCGCGCAGGCAGTTTTTTAAACGGCCCGCGACTTCGATCAGCAAAAGATCGCCTACGGCGTGACCCAGAGTATCGTTAACCCGTTTAAAGCGGTCAAGGTCCAGAAACATCAATGCCAGCATGTGCCTGTAACGTCGCGCCTGAGCAATGGCCAATTCCAGGTGATCGCGGAACAAATTACGATTGGCCAGTCCTGTAAGCAGATCGTGGTAGGCCTGGTACATAATTAATTCGGAAGCTTTTTTTCTTTCCGTGATATCTCGCGCAACGCCGTAAGTACCTTTATATTCGGGAGGCTGTCCGGGTTTTTTTTCATCGTAAATGCCGAACGAACTGAATTCCAGGGTCAGAATAGCGGGATCGGTGCCATGAGGAATGCGGATCTCGGTATTACTGATCGTCCGTTCGTCGGTTCGCCTTTCCGTAATGACGTGTAGGGATGCTTCTACATCCTCAGGATGAATAAACGTAGAAAAATGTTTGCCGATAACGGCATTTTTACTATAGCCCAGCAGGGATTCAACCCGGTCGTTGCAGAAAGTGACATAACCCTGCTCATCCAGTGTGTAGATGAAATCCGGCGAATTATTGACCATATAACGATACCAGCGCTCGGATTCCTTAAGCTGTACGTTAATCAGTCTATTTTCTTTTTCCAGGCGTCTGCGCGCGAGCGCATTGCCGATTTTGAGCATAAGCTCGTCAGTGTCGTAAGGTTTTTTCAGATAGTCGCACGCCCCATGTCGCAAAGCGCTGATGGCCGAATCGATGGATATGTCTCCGCTGACCACGATGACGCAGGTGTCATGTCGATCGGCTGCGATCCGTTCCATGACTTTATGGCCGTCGATGTCAGGCATGCCCAGATCGAGCAATATCAATTCAAATTCATTTTCTTCCAGCGCTTGCAGGGCGGACCTGCCTCCTTCCGCGGTCGAGGAAGCATAGCCGTGAAGATCGAGAATGGAGGATAAACTATTGCGCAGATGCGGTTCATCATCTACAACCAAGATCATTGGCCGTTCAGTTAATGTATGCATAGTTTAATTCCATTTTCAATAGTATTTTACGGAACTGCCAAGGATGAAGTAATAATTTAATGTATGCGCACGTTTATTATACGGACCTGTTTTCGCTTAAATCGGGTAGCAGTATCTGGTACGACGTTCCTGTCGATGGGCTGCTCTGGCAAAGTATTTTGCCCTGTAGCTCATCAATCAGGTTTTTAACTATGGAAAGCCCCAATCCGCTGCCTTTTTTATTTGCGGTAGCGGGCATGGGTCTGAACAGATTTTCAAGAATTTCGGGAGGAATGCCCGGCCCGTTGTCCTTGATGGAAATCTCGATATTTTGCGCGCCACTGCGCAGGGTAATGGTACGGGTAGCGATATGCACGTTGCCGCCGCTGTGGCGCATGGCCTCAGCAGCGTTTTTCATCAGATTGATTAGGATTTGTATCAGTTTGTCTTTGTCGGTGACGATATTCGGCAAAGTGCGATCGAATTCGGTCGTTATGCTTATTCCGTATTGATTGAACAAGGTATCCATGGATAATTTGTACAGATCGGAAATAACGCTGTTGACATTCAATTCGACCAGCAATTTCGTTTCGTCGACGGACGATACGACAAGATTATTGAATATGCGCGATACCCGGTTGATTTCTTCCTGGATAATACGAAGGTCATCCTGTGCGCGATCTTCTTTGGAAAGTTTAGTGCTCAGAAGCTGCATATAATTTTTGATTATGCTGAGCGGATTGTTCGCCTCATGAGCGATTTGTTGAGCCTGATTTCGGACCGATGCCGTGATTTCCGATTTGATGCGTGCTTCCTGCTTTACGAAATCGGCGAGTAATGCAATCGCCTGCGCTGATTGCTGGGCAAATAACGAAAGCAGTTTCTGCTGTTTTTTTATGCCTGACAATTGCGCCGGCGAGATTCCGTATATCAGCACGCCTACGGTTTCGTTCTGGGTATACAGGGGTTGGCAATAAATGCCTTCCGTAGCCAGCAGCCGAATAATTTGCTCGTCCAGTATGCTGGAAATGTTTTTTTCTGCGGTACCGAAGGAATGAGTACTGGTCTTGGTCCGAAATGCTTCGGTAACGAGGCTGTTTTTCTTGTTAAGCGGAATGCTCAGTTCATTCAGCAGCATGCCTTGACCGCACAGACATTTTCCGTTGAGCGAGCTGCGGGCGGAATCGACGATAAAAAAAGCGATATCCTGAAAACCGAAAAGTATCTGCGCCGAACGATGTATCGAGGATAATGTTTCGTCCAGCGAATTGGAGACATCGGCAGCATGGCCTCTGCCGACCAGAACAATATCGCGTAATTCGAGCGCCAGCTGCAGGTTTTGTTGCCGCATCGTATCGGGTTCGGTTTTCCTGGAAGCATTCCCGGCGGAATTCGGTGATGTTTCAATATCGATACCCAGCGATAGCGCGACATTGTCGACTATGATGCGGGCCTGATTCATAATCCGCTCGATTTTATCTCCGCTGATATTCAGCAGTTGTTCGGCTGCAACGGCGGCTGCCATTTCATCGTTTTCCTGTCGCGAAAGAGCGTTGGCAATAAATGCAATCTGTATCAGGGAATGGGTATCGACAATTTTTGCTTGCGGACTGTGATGATACAGAACCGCATCAGCGATAAATGAATTGAGATTCCATGTGGTTACCAGCGATGCGCCGACTTCACAGTGATTGTGGCCTAATTTCGCTTCCTCTAGCGACAGCAGCTCCGTTTCATCGATTTCGTCATGCAGAAGAGCGGAATATTGTTTGGGGAAATTGCTCCAGAGCACCAATTGTCCGATGTTTAGCATCAGGCCGGTCAAATAGGCCTCTTCGAGATGAGGATAGGCGATTTCCCGGGCTATGGATTTGGCGAGTACCGCCGCTGTCAGCGAGTTTCTCCAGAATTTTTTGAGGTCGAAACCGGGAGTAATATTGAGATTATTGAATACTTGATAAAACGAAGAGCTGATAACTATGGTCTTGACCATATCCAGGCCTAATAAAGCCAGGTTTTGTTCGAACGAAATATACTTATTTTGTCTGTTATACAAGGCGGTATTACTCGCTCCTATAACCTTGGAGCTGAGGGCGGCATCTTTGCTTATGATTTCGGCAATCGAAGTCAGTGACGCATCGTCATGGTTGCACATATCCAGAACGCGTAAAAGAATGTGCGGCAAGGTCGGGAGATTCTTGATCTCCATGGAACGGATGAGGTTGGAGGCGGCTGAGGTCATATGCGTCTTTTTATAATTAGATAATTAAATCGCATTTAAGATTTTATACTACGCAAGTTTATTGTAAAGCCCTAAATTATATATAATTTAGCAAGTTACGAAATATAAATTAGGTCGAATTTTTGAACGAATTTTTGAAAATGCAGAGACAAGATAAAATCGGAAGGCGCGCAAGGCGGAGAATTCGCATTTTTGCTCGTTTCAGGCCGGAAACGGGCGCTGAAATTTTTTGGCCGGGATAAAAAGTAAAGTTTATACGGCTAGTTGTGATACAGCGTTTTGCTATTTATTTTACCCGCTAATAACGCTATCGTCAGACTAACGCTGTAGCTTTGCATTCAGGTTTTTTACGCCTAAACTCCGCTAATAACATTAGCCCCGCCAACAGCAGCGCCATTTTGTTTCCCCAGAGTACGAAAGGGGTTGATCCTGCATAACCTTGCGCCCTCCCATTCAGCACGCCTCGTGTAAATACCGGTAAATGCGCCAGCACGATGCCGTGCGTATTGATTATTGCAGTAACGCCGGTATTGGTGGCGCGCAGCATGTATCGACCGCTTTCCAGGGCGCGCATTTGCGAGATCTGCAGATGCTGCCACGGTGCAATGCTGTCGCAGAACCAGGCGTCCTCGGTGACGTTAACGAGCAGGGTGGCCGAAGGAAGCTGGTGAATGATTTCTTCGCCGAAAACGTCTTCGTAACATACATCGGCAGCGACGCGCTGACCGGAAATACGCAAGGGTTGCTGATAGCTGCTGCCGCGGGAAAAATCCGACAGGGGAATATGCAAGATCTCGATTATTCGCCCGAAAAGTGGCTTGAGCGGAATGAATTCGCCCAGCGGCACCAAATGAAATTTACGGTAGACCTGAGTGGGCGAGACGCCGAAACTCATCACGCTATTGTAATAATTATCATCGCCGGTCTGTTCCGGAATTCCCAGCAAGAGATCTCCGCCGTTTTTACGGCCGTCTGTGGTCAAGAGATCGAGATAACTTTTGGGGACTTCGTCGTAAAATTCGGGGATAGCCGTTTCCGGCAGTATCGTAAGTCGCGCATGGCTGGCCGCCGCCATTTGACGATAAATCTGCAATGTAGAGGCGGTATGTCCGGGTTCCCATTTGACCGACTGGCTGATATTGCCTTGCAGCAAGCTCACGCTGACTGGCAAGCCGAGAGGATGGGTCCAATGTATCCGCTGTAAACCGATTCCGGCGCCCCAGACGACAGCGATAAGCAAAAGATAACGCGGCGGTTGATGCGCCAGACTGGCAGCGCTCCACGCCAGCAGTAGCGATATGCCGAATACGCCGAGGATTGGAGCATAGCCCGCCAGCGGACTGACAGGCACCTGGGAATACCCTGCGGCAAGCCAGGGAAATCCGGTGAATATCCAGCCGCGCACCCATTCCTGCAGCATCCATACCGCCGCGATTCCCCACGGAGTGAGCGCCAACTTTCGCTGATGCATATAGCCGGCGGCTGCCGGAAACAGCGCAAGAAAGGCCGCAAACAAGAAAGTGGCCAGCGCAGCCAGTGGTGCAGACATGCCGCCATAATCATGCAGGCTGATATAAATCCAGGATACGCCTGCGCCGAAATAACCCAGACCAAAGATAAATCCGGTCCATGCGCTATATGCCCGCTCGCGCTGCCATAGGGTAAACAATCCGATCAGCGTCAGCAAAGGCATGAAAAACCAGCCTGCCGGCGCAAATCCCAATACGCTTGTCCCGCCCAGAAACAACGCAGGTACGGCGAATTTAAAAGCGGTCTTAATGTGTAGCGGCAAAATCCATCATCCGTTGTATCGATAATCCGGCGCGATGACGGGTAGTTTCTTCGATTAAAATTTCATTGCTGCCGGTTTCCAGCACCCAGGCCAGATTTTTCAGGCCGTTCATCGCCATCCAGGGGCAATGAGCGCAACTTTTGCATGTGGCGCCCTTGCCCGCCGTCGGAGCTTCCAGGAATATCTTGCCGGGAGCGGCCGCATGCATTTTATGAAAAATACCGTTATCGGTCGCTACGATAAAAGTGCGATTGGGCATGGTTTGAGCGGCACGGATAATTTGCGTGGTAGAGCCGACAACATCGGCGAGCGCGACGACGGCAGAGGGCGACTCGGGATGCACAAGGACTGCCGCGTCGGGGTATTGCTGTTTCATCGCCGCCAGTTCGCTGGCTTTGAAGGCTTCATGCACTACGCACGAACCTTGCCATAACAGCATGTCGGCTCCTGTTACATCGCGTACGTATTCGCCCAGATGACGGTCGGGCGCCCACAGGATTTTTTTGCCTTGTTCATGCAGATGCCGAATGACTTTAACCGCGATGCCCGAGGTAACTACCCAGTCGGCGCGGGCTTTAACGGCCGCCGAGGTATTTGAGTACACCACGACGATCCGGTCCGGATGCTGGTCGCAGAATACGCTGAATGCGTCCGCAGGACAGGCGAGATCGAGGGAGCATTCCGCCGCGGTTTCGGGCATCAGCACGCGTTTTTCCGGGTTGAGTATTTTTGCCGTTTCACCCATGAATTTAACTCCGGCGACGATCAATGTGCCGGCGTCATGCGCATGGCCGAATCGCGCCATTTCGAGCGAATCGGAAACGCAACCGCCGGTGCTTTCGGCCAGATCCTGGATATCGGCAGACGTATAATAATGAGCGATGAGCACGGCGTTCTGCTGTTCGATCAAATCCCGGATACGCGAAATCAGGCTGCTGCGTTCGGCGTCTTCCAGCTGCTCCTCCTGCATGGGCGGCGCAATAATGCGGGGAATGGCCGGAAACGGTATGACAGGTCGATTAGACATGATGATCTCGCTAGCGTATATAATGTAGGGTGCCGGGTCGGGCAAGGCGATACAGCTTTGCCGGCCGGTGATTGCAGCCTTGCTGGGTCGCTCCCGATTCGGCCAGTAAATTCAGCGATAAAATATATTTGCGGAAATTGCGTTTATCCAGCGATTCGCCGCGAATGATTTCATAGACTTTCTGCAATTCGCCCAAGGTAAAGGTTTCCGCCATCAAACTGAAGGCCACGGTCGAGTAATCCAGTTTAGCGCGCAGGCGCTGCTGCGCCATGGCTATGATTTCGTCGTGATCGAAAGCCAGTTCCGGTAGCGCATTCAATGCAAACCAGCGCACTTCGGCCGCATCCGAACCGGCGACCGGCGTCAGTATTTCGGCGGGCGCAAGCGCGTAGTAAGCCACGCTGATAATGCGCTCGCGCGGATCCCGGTCGGGTTTGCCGAAAGTATAAAGCTGTTCCAGAAAAACGCCGGTGATGCCGGTTTCCTCCGCCAGCTCGCGCAACGCGCAATCTTCCAGGCACTCGTCCGGGTCGACAAATCCCCCGGGCAAAGCCCAGCCGCCCTGAAAAGGCTGCGAACGGCGGCGAATCAGCAAAATCGCCAAGGTATCGTCCAGAATCGTAAACAGCGCGATATCGGTAGTAACCGCCGGATGCGGGTAGTCGTAGCAATAGTCAGCCATGTGATTAAGTGTATAAAGTACACTAATATGATAGTGTCGATTTGACACCATGTCAACACGCAAGCGATTTGCGGCCGCAGAAAATTTTCGTATCTGGCGGCAGGTTTGATATTATGACGGATATCAAAATACGCGTTAACTCCGCTTTGCGGCAAATACCAACGAGATTCCTGCGCCGCGCCTGATCCATGTCCATCAATTATTATTTGAATCTGCTACTGGAAGTCATGCTGCCCATGGCGTTGCTGGTCGTTGCCGGGGCCTGGTGGCGGCGCAGTCTGGGCGAGGACGGGGTACGCGCAGTACGCAGATACATCAGTACGATAACCATCAATCTGTTTGCGCCGGCGTTGCTGTTCGCCGCCGCTGCCAGCGCGCATATTACTGCGCAATTATTATCGGTCCCCTTGCTGCTGGCATTAAGCATACTCCTGGGCGGCGGAAGCTTGTATGTCGTTTTTTACCAGACCCGGCTGGGGCGCAATTTATCGGACCGGACGAAGGCGGCATTATTATTGTGCGGGATGTTCGGTAATGTTCTGTTTATGGGGTATCCGCTGCTACATTATCTGTTTGGCGAACAAGGCGGTCGTTATGCCGCATTCGCCGATATGGGTGCGTCTACGCCTATGCTCTGGAGTCTCGGTGTCTGGATAGCAGTGCGTTCGGGCGGTACAACAGCAGCTAGGGTCAACCCGGTTAAAGCGTGGCTGCTGTTGCCCCCGGTCTGGTCGTTTATCGCAGGAGTAGCGGTAAGCCTTTCAGGCTGGACGGTGACGCCGCTCATTCATGCTGCGCGGATGATAGGCCAGCCGACCGTTCCCATTATGCTGCTGATGCTGGGCTTGTCTATTCCGTGGAAGCGGCTGGTGCCCGGAGCTGCGGTTTGGCTGGTCGTAGCTGTCAAATTGCTGTTGTTGCCCATGACCGTCTGGCTGATAACGCGTTTCTGGCTGGGCGCTTTGCACAATGCCCA
>DAIETB010000237.1:0-7228 GCA_027345925.1 Sulfuriferula sp. | reverse complement strand
ATCATGGCAGTCGCGACCGGGCAGGATTATATCTGGTCGACGAATTGCGCGAAATGGAGCGTGCGCATCGCAATTTCCATTATATTCCTTGTATCTCAACTGCTACCGGCAGCAGCGATTATCAGGCAGGACGAGCTCTGGATGTGGCCATGACCATGCATCCGGATTTGGCCGGCTGGCGCGTCTATTTATGCGGGAATCCTGAAATGGTCAAGGCTGCCAGAAAAAAAGCCTATCTGGCAAAAGCGGCGATGAGCGATATTTATGCGGATTCTTTTGTCGCAGCCAGGTAAATTCCGCCAAGAAAGCCGGAAAACTGCGGCAGCATAGTTATATAATAATGACAGCGATATTAAAAAGCAGTAATCTCTTCTGAAAGTCGTATCCTGCGGCTATCAAATCCAAATCCTGCTCCAGCCGGCAAAGGTCGAAAGCATATAACTACATGGATCGCACTTTACTACTGGTGGATGATGAGCCCAATATCATTACTTCGCTGACGCGACTGCTGCGGCGCGACGGATATCGTATCATCAGCGCCACCAGTGGTGAGAAAGGGTTAGCCCTGCTGAAACAGTTTCCCGGCACAGGCGTGATTATTTCCGATCAGCGCATGCCCGGTATGACAGGCGTAGTTTTTCTGAGTCAGGTTAAAGAGCTTTTTCCCGACACGGTGCGCATCGTTTTATCGGGTTATACGGAGCTGGTTTCGGTGACCGATGCGATCAATCGCGGGGCGATATACAAATTTTTGACTAAGCCCTGGGATGACGAACTATTGCGGGCAAATGTGGAAGAAGCATTCCGACGGTATGAGATTATCAGAGAAAACGAGCGTTTGAGCGAAGAACTTAAAGCGGTTAATACGGCGCTGATCATTGCCAATCGCAAGCTTGAACAGAATATTGAAGCCAAGACCGATCAGTTGACTCGAAATCTCGATATTCTAAGCGTTTCCCAGGAAATCCTTGAACGCTTGCCGATAGCGGTGATAGGCGTGGGTGAAGACGGTATCATCGCCATCGCTAACGCACAGGCGCGAACACTGTTCGGAGACGGAGACCTGCTATTGGGAGCGCGGGCAAGCGACTGTCTGGCTATCGACACCTTATCCTGTCTGGCTACCGATACCGGAGTATCGCCCGACAGTGCTGCCAATTATCGTTTGGCCAGCGGAGAGACTGTTCATTACTGGTGTTATCCGCTGGGTCGGTATTCTCAAGCTAAAGGAAGGTTACTGGTGATCGCGGTATAAGCGGTTATGAAGTTACGATACGGCATTGTCGACGGCACGATGAAGGTATAAAAACAAATGAGCGATGAACAACTGAAATCGGTAATGGAGGGTTTGCATCGATTGCCGGCCCTGCCTTCCGTCGTCATGGAAGTCATAGACAGTTTCGCCGAAACCGGAATTTCCACGTCGTTGCTGGCTTCCAGGATCAGTCAGGACCAGGCATTGTCTGCCAAGCTGTTGCAGGTTTCAAATTCCTCTTTTTACGGATTGTCCCGTCAGGTCGGCTCTATCAATGAAGCGGTAATGATACTGGGCTTCGATAGCGTCCGAACATTGACCGTTGCAATCGGCCTGATTCATGGTTTGTCGCCGTTTACCGATCAGTTGCTGCACCGGAAACAGTTTTGGCAATATAATATTCAGGTGGCGACATGCGCCCGGTTCCTGGCAAAAAGTCTGGGTGTCAATACGGAAATAGCGTTTACTGCCGGTCTTTTGCACGATATAGGTCAAATGGCCTTCGCCCTTACTTATCCGGAGCCCTACGGATTGATTCTTGAGCATAATCAGGGTGGCGGGCTGATAGAAAGCGAGCTGCAGGAATTCGGTTTCGATCATGCCATGCTGGGAGCGGAAGTCGCCCGCCACTGGAATTTTCCGCCTGCTATTCAAGAAGCCATTAAATATCACCATAATGTTGATTCGATGGATGTTTCCGTGTTGTCGGACATTATTTACATGGCCAATTTTTTGCACGAACAATTCAGAACATCCAAAAGCGAAGATGAAATTCTGTCGGTATTTCCAGCCCGGTTCTATAGCAAATTGCATTTAAATGAAAAAATGATAGGTTCTGCGATAGCCATATTGAACCGCCCGGATATCGGCATGCAATTTTTTGAATAAGAATAAGGAAGCCAGATGACCGATAAATCCGAGTGTGCAACGCTGGCAGCAGCCATCGAAGCGATAGATACCTGCAGACATCCTTTTTCTTTAACCGGCGAGGCGTCTGCCGAGATCAAAGTGCTGGAGCAGGCGATTTGCGAGTTGCTGGGCAGATTGAACGCCGAACTTAAAATCAGCGACAGGACATCGGATAGTCTGGCTGCGGCGAGCGTACGCATGGTATTGCTGGAAGATGTACAGGCGCGCTTGAACAAGGCCGACAAACTGGTGAAAACCACCAGCGATTTAAAAGAATTTTTAGAAAATGTGTTGGCCGATTTATGCGAAATGACTGGTGCCCGCAAGGCCTGCTATGCGAGTATGGACAGCAACGGCAACATAAGTAGTCTGCTGGTGCACGGGATGGATACTACTGTGCTGAAAGAACTCAGGATCTCGGAAAGTTTCCGGCAGTTTGTGGCGATTTTCGCCAACGAGACAGGCATAGTCAGCCAACCGAAACCTGAGGTACCCGTTCCTTTGCAAATACTGAACTGTTCTGTGCTGGCGACACCGCTGAGCATTAACGGCAGATCGGTAGGCGTAATATTGTTGCTTGAACGCCTGGAGGCTGACGCATTCAGCCGCGACGATGTATTTATGCTGGAGCATTTGTTGCCCGATATACTCCGCGTACTCGAAAGAATCGAGCTTTTGCACGCGCTGGAACAGAGCAATCGTTCCCTGCATGCCGAGCAGCTTAAACAGAAAAAACTGATCGAACAGCTGGAATCGGCGCAAGGACAATTACTCCAGTCGGAGAAAATGGCTTCGGTCGGCCAATTAGCGGCAGGAGTGGCGCATGAAATCAACAACCCTATCGGTTATGTTTATTCCAATCTGAATTCGCTGGAAAAATATGTGCAGGAAATATTCGGGCTGGTAGATGTTTATACGGAAGCGGAAGCATTGATTGCTGACAGTGCAGTCAAAAACCGGCTACGGGTGGTGAAAACGCAGCTCGATATGGATTTTCTGAAATCGGATGTGCAGGCATTGTTGAGCGAATCCAAGGAAGGCATAGGGCGGGTAAAAAAAATCGTCCAAGATTTAAAAGATTTTTCCCATGTTGATGCGTCCGAAGACTGGAACTATGCCAACTTGCAGGCCGGTATCGATAGCACGTTGAATATTGTCAATAATGAAATCAAATACAAAGCAGAGGTCGTTAAGGACTATGCTGACATTCCCGATGTTGAATGCCTGATATCGCAATTGAATCAGGTATTCATGAATCTGCTCGTTAACGCGGCTCACGCGATTGAAGAGCGCGGAATCATTACGATCCGTACCGGAAAATACGATGATAGTGAAATCTGGATCGAAATATCCGATACCGGCAGCGGTATCGCGCCGGAAAACATCAAACGTATTTTCGACCCGTTTTTTACCACCAAACCGATAGGAAAAGGTACCGGACTAGGCTTGTCTTTATCCTACGGCATCATCCGGAAACATCACGGGCGGATAGAAGTGAACAGCGAATTGAGGGTCGGCACGACATTTAGAGTGTCGTTGCCGGTAAGTCGATCGAACCCGGAACGCACAGCCGATTCGGCGAGCGGCAATAGCGATTACCCTAATTCTTGATGTCGGATTACGCATGACGGATTCGTACTCCGAGTACTAGACAGGAACCTACTATGAACGAAATATCCGGTTCGTCGCAGCCGCCGGCTTCCAACCCTCCGGCATTGCTGTTCGTCGATGACGAGGTCAATATCCTGTCGGCGCTGAAAAGACTGTTCCGGCCTTACGGATACCGTATTTTTACCGCCGAAGGGGGCAGACAGGGACTGGAAATCATGGTGGCCGAAAAAATCGATCTGGTCGTATCGGATATGCGCATGCCGGAGATGAACGGCGCTCAATTCCTGGAAAAAGTACGCGAACAGTGGCCCGATACGATCCGTATTCTGCTGACCGGATACGCCGAAATCGGAACGACTATCGATGCCATCAACAAGGGCCAGATTTACCGGTATATCGCCAAACCCTGGGAAGACAACGACATTAGTATGACGGTCAGGCAAGCGCTGGAATACAAACAGCTTGAGCGTGAAACGTTGCGGCTGGAGCTGTTGACGCAAAAACAGAATGCCGAACTCAAGGAATGGAATGCAACACTGGAAGATCGCGTCAAATCACGTACCGAAGAACTGAATCAAACCATGGGTTTTCTGGAGATTGCTCACGACAAACTTAAAAAAAGTTTTATCACTTCTATCCGGGTATTCGCCAACCTGATCGAAATGCGCGAAGGAAAAATGGCGGGACATGCGCGGCGGGTCGCCGACAGCGCCCGATCCATAGCGCAGCGCATGGGTTTGAACGATGCGCAGGTACAGGATATTTTTTTGGCGGCATTATTGCACGATATCGGTAAAATCGGTTTACCGGATCGCCTGATGGAAAAATCCTTTTCCAGCCTGACCAGCGAAGAGCGCACAGAAGTCGTCAAACATCCCGTTAAAGGGCAGACGGCGCTAATGGCGCTGGAACAATTGCACAATGCGGCAACACTGATACGCAGCCATCACGAACGTTTTGACGGACTGGGTTTTCCGGATAAGCTGGCCGGTCTCGCCATCCCGCTTGGAGCGCGCATCCTGGCGCTGGCGAACGATTACGACGCTGTTCAGCTCGGTTCGATTCTCAATCGACATTTGACGCAAACCGAAGCGACTGCCTTTATTTCAGAAGGGCGCGGCAACCGGTACGATCCGGCGGTAGTCGATGCGTTTCTGGGCGTCATCAAACAAGAACGCGAAGTGCCTGAGCCGACTGCCGGCATTCAAATCGAATCCGGACAATTAAAACCCGGAATGGTGCTGGCCGGGGATTTGATCGCACGTAACGGCAACTTGCTGTTGTCGAAGGATTATGTGCTCGATACGTTACTGATTAATCAAATCAGGAATTTCGAGCAGATTGAGCGGGAACGGTTTTCTATTCGGATTTATGTAAAAAAAGGAAATTAGCCCTGCTCCGTATGCAGTAGGGCTTGTTGAGCAGGCAGGACGTCGCGCTCCAGCGACTGGCTGTCGAAAACCCCGGTTTGGCAAAGGTGAACTGGGGCTCCGACGGCTCGGTCATAATCGACGACCTGCTTTGATTCCTGCAGGCGCAATGGGAACCGAAGTTTATTTTTTGGCTGCGTTTTTGCTGTTAATGTATTGTTCTACCGCCGATTTGGTGAGGGCGCCTAACTGATAAGCGACAATCTGGCCCGAAGGGTTAAAGAGATACGAGGTCGGCAAGCCCTGTATTTCGCCGACCTGGGCCGCCAGATCGGAAGTGCCGAGTACGATGGGGTAATTGATATGCATGCTGCGGGCGAAGCTTATGACTTGTTTCGGGTCGCGATAGTCCATGGCTACCCCGATAACGGCAAGCCGGGTTTTACCGTAAGTGCTCTGGAGGGAAATCAGGTCGGGAATTTCTTTCAGGCAGGGCGGGCACCAGGTAGCCCAGAAATTCACCAGTACCCATTTGCCTTTGTACGAAGCCAGATCCTGCTTGTGTCCCTGTACATCGGTAAAAGTGAACGCCCAGGCCGAAGCTGTAAATAATGACAGCGCAATAAAACTTACGATACGATTCCGCATAAATAACTCCTGAAATCCGGACGTATCCATTGAATGCCGCCCGGATTATTTTCTGGTGACTGATATAAAGAATGCGTATTTTACCCCAGTCTATCGACTTTTTTTACGATTCAACTGCCGTTTCTAGGATAATAGAGGTTTTATCAGCATTTTATCTGCCATGACCGACTATCGTATAGAAAAGGACAGCCTAGGCGAACTCAAAGTTCCCGCCGAAGCCTGGTATGGAATACAAACCGCGCGCGCTGTCGCGAATTTTGATATTTCGGGCCGTAAACCCGATTCCGATTTCATCCGCGCTCACGTTCGGGTCAAACTTGCCGCAGCACGCGCCAATACACAGCCGGGCTGGCTTGCTGCCGGCGAGAGCGACGCTATTGTTAATGCCTGCCTGCGCATTTTAAGCGGCGAATTCCACGATCAGTTTGTGGTTGACCGGTTTCAGGCCGGGGCCGGCACCAGCCATAACATGAATAGCAACGAAGTCATCGCCAATATCGCCAATGTGGCGCTGGGCGGTCGCAAGGGCGAGTATTCGCCGGTGCATCCCAACGATCACGTCAATATGGGACAGTCCACCAACGACACCATTCCGGCGGCGATACGGCTGGCATTACTGGCGAAATTGCCGCGATTGCTCGAAGCGGTCGAACGGATGGCCGAGCAATTCGACCGGCTGGCGGTACAAGAACACGATACCGTAAAAAGCGGACGCACGCATTTGCAGGACGCCGTGCCGACGACGATAGGGCGCGAATTTGCCGCGTATGGCTGGATTTTGCGCCGCTGCGCCAGGCAAGTGTCCGAGATGCGTCCGCTTTTGTGCGCGACGGGGTTGGGCGGTTCTGCTGCCGGTACCGGTCTGAATACGTCGCCCGACTATCCGCAACGCGTCGCACGCGAATTAAGCGAACTGACGGCTGAAAATATCACGGTGGGCGATCTTGTCGCGCAGATGCAATCGGTATTCGATTTGCAGGCCTTGTCGTCGGCGATACGCGGGCTGGCGCTGGAACTGACCCGGATAGCCAACGATTTGCGTCTGCTCGCTTCCGGTCCGCGCACCGGTCTGGGCGAAATCACCTTGCCGGCCGTACAGCCGGGATCGTCGATCATGCCCGGTAAAGTGAATCCGGTGATGTTCGAAATGCTGAATCAGGTCTGTTATCAGGTATTGGGCCAGGATGCCGCCGTCGCATTTATGACGCAAGCCGGGCAACTGGAATTGAACGTGATGATGCCGGCGCTGGGCTCGGCATTATTCGACGCTATGGACTGGCTGACCAATGCGATCCGCGCGGCAACGGATAAAAATCTCAAGGGACTGATCGTCAACCGTGACCGGTGCGAGCGATTTATACACGACAGCGTAGGATTGGCGACCTTACTGAACACGCGCATCGGTTATGCCCGCGCTGCGGAAATAGCCAAGGAA
>DAIETB010000228.1:0-13391 GCA_027345925.1 Sulfuriferula sp. | reverse complement strand
GGCCGCAGAGATCGCAATCAACACAAAATAAATCGCATAAAATCCCTTGGCTTCCGATGGCTTGCGGTGCAACGAATGCTTGAGCGACAACACATCGCCGATAGCATAAGCGGTGGAAAGCGATACAGCCGCCGCGCCGATGATGCAGGAATCGATCAGCGCTACGGTAAACATGATAGCTGGAAGCCGACCGAAATATTTTTGCATGCCGCCCGCTACGGCGGCGACATCGGTAAAATGGCCGAATTCCGGATGGCCTGCGAACGCATAAGCCGCACACGAAATTATCGCAATGGCGCCAAGTATGACTACGCCTATGCCGGCTACCAGGTCGATACGTTCATACTTCATATAGCGCGGCGTAATCCGTTTGTCGATGACATAACTTTGCTGGAAAAAAAGTTGCCAGGGCGCCACCGTCGTGCCGACGATGCCGATAATCAGCAACATCACCTCGCTCAACTTGCCGTTTGCGGGCAAGGAAGGGACTAGCGTATGGTGCAATACTTCGGCAAACGGCGGATGTACTATCAGATACATAGGCAGCATGACCAGCGTACCAGCCACCAGAAACAGCGCAAAGCGCTCGAAACGTCGAAAATCGCCGGTACTTACCGCAAACAGTATCACTGCCGCCGACAGCAGAACGCCGGGGACACTGGGTAGTCCGAGATAACGCAAACCGAGGTCGATCCCGATAAATTCCGTTACGATGGTTAGCGCATTGAGCAGAAGCAAATCGATTACACTGAATGCGCCCCAGAATTTTCCGAAACGCTCCAGAATCAGCCGCGCGTGCCCTACTCCCGTAACCGCGCCCAGCCGCAATACCATTTCCTGGTTGATATACAATACCGGAATCAGCATCACTAATGTCCACAGCAAGGTATAGCCGTAATTTTGGCCTGCCTGCGAATAAGTACTGAATGCACCCGCATCGTTATCACCGACCATGACGATCAGTCCGGGGCCGATAATTGCGAGCAAGGTACGCAGGCGCGCCCCCCACGAAGTGCGGCTGGCCGTATCGTCGCGCCGTATCGTGCCGAACGCTCCCCGGATATCGCCGACATGGGCTTCATCCAGCACTGCGCTTGGCGGCGGTGTCGGAATGGGTTCAGGTATCCTGGACATCGATAATCCTTTTGTCAAAACTCATTAAATAAATGGGTGTTCATGCGCAACCGGTCTCAATCTCCAGACCATTCATTCCGGTTGCTAAAAATTTAAATGGGTACGTACCGCAAATACGTTTACCGGCCCCCTATCGGCGTTATAGGCGGGGTTGGCAATATATTGATAATCGAAACTCACCGCTATATGGCGCTGTATCTGCCATGAATAATAGGTTTCGGCAATCGTTTCATAGCCGTAATGCGGCAACTGCCCATCGCCTATCAATACACCCAGACCGCCCGCGGCAAAATAAGATTGCGCTGCACGGGAAATACCGTTCACAACACAAGCCACGCCCACCGTATCCTGCTCACGATTCCACGCCTTGCCCTGCAAAGAAAACCCAGTCGATATGGATCGGTTAATATCCGTGAAATCATAGGTTTCCAACGCGCCATCATTCATGCTTGCGCGTCCGAAGACGCCCAGACTTCCGTTTAATGCCTGTTCCATATTCAATTCAATGCCGGGCCGCCAGCTCATTTGCCGCACTAGTGCGGTATTCGGGATACTGCCAGTCTGCTGGCCCAGCAAGACTGCTTGGCCATAGCTGCCCATAGGTGCATGATTGGCAAATACCAGCACTTTAATTTTCCCCGGCAAATTGCGCCATTGATGCCGCGCTTCGAATTCCGTCACCAATTCAAACTCGCTCATGTTCTCGCTGAGTTTTTCACCGTTCGGCACCGTAGAAAGGTCGAATATCCCGCTGCGCCAGGTCCACCACGAATGCGTCCATTCGGCACTTGCGCCATAACTGTATCCCCATGAATCGGCTGCATAATCAAATGCCCCAGCATCAACGACGGACCAGTTAAAAAAATCCATGCGCGGATCATGCGCATAGGTATTGGTATCGAATACATCGGTCACCGCAAATTTTCCTACCGTCAACACCAGGTTATCCTCACTGCGCATCTCAGCCATTTGATTCGGTCCGGCATCGACGGATTGCCTTTCGCCGCCGAAGTTATACACATGGCGCATAAATAAGCGCGGCGTACGGTAATACGGATTATTTGCCCCTACCTTATATGACTCGCCGCTCGGAAAACCGGCGACTCCCAACGTGTCGTTCAATCCGAATCCCTGATCATATTCGGGGTTAATCCAGAATTCGGTAGCAGAATCCCATCGATATCCCAAATACACCGTCGCATCGTTCGTCTGCTCTCCGTTGTTCGTCGCTGACAGACTGTTGGGCCCGGAATACGGCGAGTTAAACGCAGGATGCCACTGATATACATTAGTGTACTGGCTGTAAACCGCCCATTGCGACATGCCGCCGGCAACCAGGGTTGTTCCTGACGATAAGTTCGAATGGCCGTCTGTAGCCTCAATATTCCGGGCGGCGGAATTGGCCGACTCCGCCGTTTTTACAGTAGCATCTGTCGGGTCCGCAAACGAAGGCTGAATCAAGCCCAAACAAAGCGCTCCTATCAGTCCTTGCAAAAATCCAGGCGCGAGTGCAATCGTAAAGGAATCTGCGGCAATTTCTGCCTCTACATAAACAGTCTTTTCCACCGTGTCACTTCCTTGCTTATTCGGGCAAATCCTTGCCTTTATCGTTAGTTCGCAGGCATACACTTTTCAGAAAACCAATCGGTTTGTTCTGCAACACGCCGACGGTAGAAACGACCATACTGCTGGCTGGCTCTTCGCACAATCCTTTACGATCAAGGAAAATCGAAGCTGAGAGTCAGCCGGATTTATTGTCAGATTCCGTAGCCTCTCCTTTGTGCATCGATACCGATGATTTACGGGCGGCGATATTGTTCGTGTGCCGATATAACCAGCAGACCGTACATCCCTCTGCCGTAAACCGCCGTCAGTCCGCATTCCTGGCCGGTGCCGGACATATTATGAGATAGGATTTGCTGCATGGCACAACGGCAATTTTCAACAATCGATGTAAATATGATTTTTTTTAAAAAGAAATTTATTTTCATGGTTCTTACCTCGCATAAATTGCAATCCTGATTACTGATGACAGCATAGAACTGCGTGTTAATGCCGAATCTGCCTGTTTCTTCGAGACCGGCACAAAGCCGGAATAAAACAGACAGACGAGTCATACCTATCGCCAACAAGATAGGGATAACGTAATTCGACAATTTTATGGGGGTGCTTGCCGGCATTGACATGCTACCGGTTTTTGACGCACCGTCCCGCTTTTTCAGCGAGACGGCGGTATAAGATAATAGGCCGCGATCCCGCTGAATTATTGCGCGTAGACTAATCTACAAGAGCAACTGTCCAAGATGGACCTCCAACTAATAATGACCCGCAGATAATACTCCAGTATGCCGTTTCTGTCAATCGTCCGGATGTGTTGCTTTAAGCGACATGCACATTTTTTGATTGACGCTCGATTGACGTCAACATACACTTAAATGTCACTCGTTCGTCCCGTAACGCCGACGCGGCGATATCGCGATGACATCCATTCATGAAGAAGGCCGGAATCGCTATGCAATCCGAACTTCGACGCAATGAGGATAGTAAATGACACCCCTTTTTTCTCCCTGCATGCTGGGCGAATTGACATTAAAAAACCGTATCGTCATCGCTCCGATGTGCCAGTATTCGGCACAAAACGGCAACGCTACCGACTGGCATACGATCCACCTGGGCCAGCTCGCATTATCCGGCGCAGCATTACTGATTCTCGAAGCCACCGCAGTAGAAGCCGCCGGCAGAATATCGCCCGACGATCTCGGATTATGGTCGGATTCGAACGAACAGGCGCTGAAAAAAGTGCTAGACGCGATACGTCCCTACTCTCCGATTCCTTTTGCCATCCAGCTCGCACATGCAGGCCGTAAAGCCTCCTGCGCAAAACCCTGGGAAGGAGGCCATCAACTTCCTCCCGCCGCGGGCGGATGGCAGACCGTCGCGCCCTCGGCTTTGGCCTATCTTCCCGGCAACTCTGCCCCCGAACCTCTCAATACCGATGGACTGCAGAATATAGTTCAAGCTTTTGTACTGGCCGCTCAGCGTGCGCACCGCATCGGCATACAAGCGATCGAAATACACGCCGCGCACGGATATCTTCTGCACCAGTTTCTTTCGCCGCTATCTAACAATCGCAATGATCAATACGGTGGTTCGCTGGAAAACCGCATGCGCTTCCCGCTCGCCGTATTTGATGCGGTACGGGCCGCCATTCCCGCAGAAATTCCGGTAGGCGTACGTATTTCGGCCACCGACTGGGTGAGCGGAGGATGGGATGTCGACCAGAGCGTCGTGTTGTCGCATGCCTTGCGTGAACATGGTTGCGCTTACATACACGTTTCCAGCGGTGGCCTGTCGCCCGATCAGAAAATTACTGTGGTGCCGGGCTATCAGGTTCCTTTTGCTGCAAAAATCCGGACTGAAACCGGAATGCCGGTAATGGCGGTAGGATTGATCACCGAGCCCGATCAGGCGGAAGCGATTATTGCCGAAAATCAGGCCGACATGGTGTCGCTGGCGCGAGGAATGCTCTACGATCCCCGCTGGCCCTGGCATGCCGCGGCGAAACTAGGCGCTGAAGTCGATGCGCCGCCGCAATACTGGCGCTCGCAGCCGCATGGTTTGAAAACACTGTTCGGAGCAGAAGCGGCAGGTAGAACCTGAACGAGGGCGTATGAATTTCGCCTTCATCCGCCTCAGTCTCCGGCCACGGTCATTTCCGCAATAAGAATGGAACCGGTCTGTTTGGAGCCGCGTGTTTCGGTATCCGTTCCTATGGCGATGATATTTTTATACATCTGCCGCAAATTGCCGGCAATAGTAATTTCTTCTACCGGGTATTGCAATTCGCCGTTTTCCACCCAGAACCCTGCTGCACCGCGCGAATAATCGCCCGTCACCATATTGATGCCGTGACCGAGCAATTCGGTTACCAGTACGCCTGTACCCATTTTTTTCAGCAATCCGGCAAAATCTTCGCCGCTATTGCTGACGAGCAGATTATGATTGCCGCCGGCATTGCCTGTCGTTTGCATGCCGAGTTTGCGTGCGCTGTAGGTCGACAAAAAATAGCCTTGCAATATGCCGTCGCGGATCACTTCGCGGTCGACCGTTGCGACGCCTTCATTATCGAAAGGGCTGCTGGCCAGACCGCGCAGCAAATGCGGGCGCTCGCTGATGGCGACCCATTCCGGAAAAATGGTTTGCCCCATGCTATCGAGCAAAAATGAGGATTTCCGGTACAAACTACCGCCGCTGACCGCCGATACGAAATGCGACAGCAGTCCGGTCGCAACTGGCGCTTCGAATAATACCGGAACCTGACAGGTTTTGACCTTGCGGGCATTCAGGCGGCGCGCCGTGCGTTGCCCCGCAAGCCGGCCGACTTCTTCAGCCGGCAACAGATCGGTTGACCGCCGGGCGGTGCTATACCAGTAATCACGTTGCATACCCTGCTCCGATTCGGCGATCACGGCGCAGCTCAAGCCTTGCCGCGACGTAGGCTAACCGGCCAGAAAGCCCAGGCTGTTGCCGTAAACGAACAGCGAATTTTGCGTGTTGACGCTGGCTCCTTCGGAATTATTGATACGGCTGTCTGCCGCCAGGGCGGCAGCTTCGCACGTGCCCGCCATCGCGATCGCTTCGTCTATGGTTTGGGTCCACGGATAAAACAGATCGAGTTCCGGCAAATGTTTGGCGAGCCGGTCGGCATCGGGCAAACCGGAAAAGCTGTCCTCTGCGGTAAAACGGGCGATAGCCAGCGCCTTGTCTACCGTATCGATCAGAGCCTGACGGGTAAAATCCGAGGTGGACGCGTTACCGCGACGCTGGCCGAGATACACCGATACCGAAATCCCCTTGTCCCGATTATATTCTATGGTCTCGACTTCGCCTTTGCGCACCGTGACCGACTGCCCCATGCCTTCGGACGCCTCTGCCGCACAAGCTGTAGCGCCCTGCGTTTTGGCATAATCCAACATTTGCTCCACCAGGGACTGCAATGCGCTTTGACTATGACTAAATTGATCAGACACGAAAACTCCAGACTAAGAAAGACTAAAAAACGTTATCATAGCAACATTTAGTACACCTAGCGCATCATGGCACAAATTGAAACTGAAACCGAAGTCCCCGACGTAAGCAAAAGCGAAATCAAACGCCAGATGACGGCGTTGCAAAAACTGGGTGAAGAATTGATCGGTTTGTCCAAAGACAAACTGGACAAACTCAATCTTCCGGAAAACCTGCGCGACGCTGTGGATCAGGCCAAGCGAATTACTGCGCACGGCGGCCTGCGCCGGCAGATGCAGTACATAGGCCGGTTGATGCGCATCATCGACGCGCAGCCTATCGCCGCGCAACTGGAACAATGGCGCAGCCGGCACAGCGATGAAAACGCCGCATTCCACCGCATGGAACACTGGCGCAATCGCCTGATCGAAAACGATACCAGCATTACCGAATTCATCGACGAATATCCCGATACCGATCCGCAACAATTACGAACGCTGATTCGGAACTGTCGCCGCGAGGCCGAATTGCAGCAGGCACCGAAAAGCAATCGGGCACTGTTCAAGCTGATACGCGCCGTCATCGAGGCCCATAACGGCATCAACCATCCCGATCACGACGAAGACGCCGAAATCTAGGCAACGGAATTTTTTAAACAGGCGGATTTTGAATGCCGGCTTCGTCTCATGCTAATATCCCGGCAAAGGCGAAGGCGGATAACAATCGATAAAAACGGCTTTCGCAAATGGCTAGCTATCTTTAAATATTACTTTAAACAAGGGAAAACTCACGGTGACTCCAACGTTATATCCCGTAATTCTGTCAGGCGGTTCCGGTACGCGGCTGTGGCCTTTATCGCGCGCGGCCCTACCCAAACAACTGCTGGCCCTGCTGACGGATCATTCCCTGTTTCAGGAGACGGTGAAACGCGTAGTCGATATCGCTAAAATAGCGCCGCCGCTGGTCGTTTGCAATCAGGAACACCGTTTCATGATAGCCGAGCAGTTACGGACACTGAAAGTGGAGCCGACGGCCATATTGCTGGAGCCGATCGGTCGCAACACCGCGCCTGCGATTGCCCTGGCCGCCCTGACCATCAGCCGGATAGACCCGGACGCCTTGATGCTGGTTCTGCCCGCCGACCATTTGATCCGCAATCAGCAGGCATTTCACGCTGCAGTCGCCAAGGCGGTAGAAGTCGCCAGGCAAGGCTACCTCACCACGTTCGGCATTCCCGCCGTCTCCCCCGACACCGGTTTCGGCTATATCCATCAAGACGATACGCTGCCTGGATTTACGGATGTTTACGCCGTCCGCCAGTTCGTCGAAAAACCGGACTCCGCGACGGCTGGCGGCTACGTCGCCAGCGGCGAATATTTCTGGAACAGCGGCATGTTTTTATTCGCGGCAACGACGCTGCTCGATGAAATGCGCGCTTTGCGGCCCGATATTCTGGCTGCCTGCGAGCTGGCGCTGGATCAGGCGCATAACGATCTGGATTTCGTCCGTCTCGATACGGCGGCATTTACCGCCTGTCCGTCCGAATCGATCGATTATGCGGTCATGGAACATACGGCAAAGGCCGCAGTCGTGCCGGCCGATATGGGATGGAACGATATCGGCGCCTGGGATTCCCTGTGGGAAGTCAGCGAAAAAGACACGGCGCACAACGCGACGCGCGGCGACGTAATGGTAGAAGACGCCCATCACAATCTGATACGCGCCGAATCCCGTCTGGTCGTCGCATTGGGCGTAGACAATCTCATCGTGATAGAAACCCCCGATGCCGTTCTGGTCGCCCGCAAAGACAAAGCGCAGGCAGTAAAACGCATCGTCGACAATCTCAAGGCGCAGAAACGCAACGAACATCTGTATCACGACCGGGTATACCGGCCCTGGGGCTGGTACGAAGGCATCGATGCCGGCGACCGGTTTCAGGTCAAACGCATCATGGTAAACCCGGGCGCGAAACTGTCGCTGCAAATGCATCACCACCGGGCGGAACATTGGGTAGTCGTGTCGGGCACCGCGATGGTGGTTCGCGGCGACGAAAAAATCATGCTGTGCGAAAACCAGTCGACCTATATCCCGCTGGGCAGCAAACATCGCCTGGAAAATCCCGGCAAAGTCCCTTTACACCTGATCGAAGTTCAGTCCGGCACCTATCTGGGCGAAGACGATATCGTACGCTACGAGGATATCTATCAGCGGGATTAGGCAGGAATATACGCAGGGGCCAGCTGCCACGTCGTCTGGGGAAGCTTGATTGCCGCAAACGATAGATCCTGTACGGGCCGAAACACCTTACCTGCCAAACACTACTTCGAACGCGGCAATTTAAGGTAAAATCAGCTCTTTACGTATTCAGGCCCTGTTTTTTCATTCATGCGTATCACTCACGGCTTACATCCCGGAATCGCGCATGCCAGCGCTGTAACAGTAGGCAATTTCGACGGATTGCACCTCGGACACCAAACCATGCTCAGTCAATTGGTTAGCACTGCCCGCGAGCGCGATTTGACGTCTTGCGCGGTTACCTTCGAGCCCCACCCGCGCGAATTTTTTAATCCGGACAATGCGCCTGCACGACTTTCCAGTTTGCGCGACAAACTCGAAAGCATGCACAGTATGGGTATCGAGCATGTGCATATCTGCAATTTCAATCGAACGCTCGCAGAGATGCCGGCAACGCGCTTCATCGACCAAATTCTGCTGGACGGTTTGCGTATGGAATATTTGCTTATCGGCGACGATTTTCGTTTCGGCGCTCAACGCGGCGGCGATTTTGCATTGCTGCAAAAGCAAAGTGCCGCCCGGGGCTACGCGCTGGAGGCAATGCATAGCGTAACTACCGACGGTTTGCGCATTTCGAGCACCGCAGTGCGCGAAGCACTGGCGAACGGCCGCTTCGATACGGCGCAACGTTTGCTCGGCCGCCCTTACCAGATATGCGGCCGCGTGATCCACGGCGAAAAACTCGGCCGTACGCTCGGCTTCCCTACCGCCAATATTTCCATCCGGCATGATAATTTACCTCTGTCCGGGGTGTTTATCGTTCAGGTACGCGGTTTAGGCGCCGAACCGCTGCCCGCTGTCGCCAGCCTGGGAATACGCCCTACCGTCAATCCATCCGCGCACCCTTTGCTCGAAATCCATTTGTTAAATTTCAGCGATGAGATATACGGCCGTATCCTGCGGGTGGATTTTCTTGCTAAACTGCGAGATGAGGAAAAATACCCTACCCTTAGCGCGTTAACGCAGCAAATTCAGCGCGATGTGGCTTGCGCGCACGACTATTTTAATCACTCACCTTCTGTTTGAACTCATGTCCGATTACAAAAATACGCTAAATTTACCCGATACGCCGTTTCCCATGCGCGGGGATCTGGCCAAACGCGAACCGGCACAACTGGCGCTATGGGAAAAGCAGAATCGCTACCGGCAAATCCGCCAAGCGACGCTAGGCCGGCCGAAATTCATCCTGCATGACGGACCGCCGTATGCTAACGGCGATATTCATATCGGTCACGCGGTGAACAAAATCCTCAAAGACATCATCGTCAAGAGCAAAACCCTCGCCGGTTTCGACGCGCCGTACGTGCCGGGCTGGGACTGCCACGGACTGCCGATAGAGCTGCAAGTGGAAAAACAGCACGGCAAAGCCATTCCCGCCGCTCAATTCCGCGAACTGTGCCGCGACTACGCCGCCAGTCAGATAGAACGGCAAAAAGCGGATTTTATTCGCCTGGGCGTACTAGGCGACTGGGATCATCCTTACCGCACCATGGATTTCGGCTTCGAAGCCGGCATTATGCGCACGCTGGGGCAAATCCTGTCGCAGGGCTATTTGTATCAGGGCGCGAAACCGGTGCACTGGTGCATGGATTGCGGCTCGGCGCTGGCGGAAGCCGAAGTGGAATACGAAGACAAAACTTCCATCGCCATCGACGTCGCGTTTGCCGTCGCCGAACCGGCGGCTCTGGCAACGAAACTGGGTTTACAGCAATGCTCCGAACCGATTTTTGCCGTGATCTGGACCACCACGCCGTGGACCTTGCCGGCCAATCAGGCGGTGGCGGTGCATCCGGAATTCATCTACGATCTGGTGCTGACGCCCAAAGGCATACTGATCCTGGCACGCGATCTGGCCGAATCCGCCATCCGGCGCTACGGCTACGAATCGGTCGAAGTCATCGGGCAATGCACGGGGCGGAGCCTGGAGCATACTCTGTTACGCCATCCGTTCCTCGATCGCAGCGTTCCGGTCATCTGCGGCGAACATGTCACCGATGCCGCCGGCACCGGGCTGGTTCATACTGCGCCGGCGCACGGCGTCGACGACTACCAGATCGGCTTGAAATATAGCCTGCCGGTGGACAACCCGGTCGGCGACGACGGTAAATTTTTCCCCGGCATCCCTTTTGTCGGCGGTCAAAGCGTGTGGGGCGGCAATAAAACAGTGATTCAATTACTGACCGACCACGAAGCGCTGCTGGCCGACAGCAAATTGCTGCACAGCTATCCGCATTGCTGGCGACACAAAACGCCGATCATTTTTCGCGCTACGCATCAATGGTTTATCGGCATGGATCGCACCGATGCAAAATCCGTCAGCCTGCGCGATCATGCCATGCGCGCAGTCGAACAAACCGAGTTCTTCCCCGCCTGGGGCCGCGCGCGACTGACCGGCATGATACAGAACCGGCCGGACTGGTGCGTCTCGCGCCAGCGCAACTGGGGCGTGCCTATGCCTTTGTTCGTCCACAAGGAAAGCGGCGCCTTGCATCCGCGCACCGCGGAATTTATTGAAACCGTTGCCCTACGCGTAGAAAAAACCGGCATCGAAGCCTGGTTTGCGCTGGATGCCGGCGAACTGCTGGGGACGGAAACCGCAGACTACAAAAAAGTCACCGATACGCTGGACGTATGGTTCGATTCCGGCGTCACGCATGCCTGCGTACTGAAAACCCGCCCCGAGCTGGCATACCCGGCGGATTTGTATCTGGAAGGATCGGACCAGCATCGCGGCTGGTTTCAGTCCAGCCTGCTCACCAGTTGCGCCACCGATGCCCGGGCGCCCTATCGCGGCCTGCTGACGCACGGTTTTGTGGTCGACGGCAACGGCCATAAAATGAGCAAATCGCGCGGCAATGTCACCGCGCCGCAAAAAATCGTCGATACGTACGGCGCCGATATTTTACGATTGTGGACAGCCTCCACCGATTATTCGGGCGAACTGACGATTTCCGACGAGATCCTCAAACGGGTGGTCGAATCCTATCGCCGCATACGCAACACCTTGCGCTTTCTGCTTGCCAGCCTCGCCGATTTCGATATGGCGCAAGCGGCGCTGCCGATCAACGAATGGCTGACGATAGACCGCTACGCCATGGTCATGCTGCGCGAGTTTCAGGACGAGTCGCTTGTTCATTACGAACGCTACGAATTTCATCATATCGTGCAGAAGCTGCATCATTTCTGCTCGGAAGATCTGGGCGGTTTTTATCTCGACATACTGAAAGATCGCTTGTATACCACCGCTCCGGATTCGCACGCCCGGCGCTCGGCGCAAAATGCGCTCTATCACGTCACGCACAGCCTGACGCGGATCATGGCGCCTTTTTTGAGTTTTACCGCAGAAGAAGTCTGGCGGCAGTTAAGCGGCGACGACAACGACAGCGTATTTCTGCAGCTCTGGCACGAGATTCCGGCTCCCGCAGATTCGGCGGAACTCGCCGCACACTGGCCGCTGATACGCGAAACCCTGACGGAAGTGCGCAAACATCTGGAAGTGCTGCGCAGCAACGGTGAAATCGGCTCGTCCCTGCAGGCCGAGGTCGCCATCCATGCCGATACGGCGCATTACGCTGCACTGGCAACCCTGGAAGACGATTTGCGCTACGCCATGATCACTTCCGCTGCGAGCCTTCATGCCGACGCTGTCGAACCGCGCATCAGCGCCAGCGCCAGCGTGCATCCCAAGTGCGAGCGCTGCTGGCATTATCGCGCCGATGTCGGCCGTCATGCCGATCATCCGGCGCTGTGCGCGCGCTGCTACAGCAATCTGTACGCGACCGGGGAGCGCAGACGCCATGTTTAATCTCAAGCGCGGACTGGCCCTGGCCGCTTTGGTGATCGTACTCGATCAAATCAGCAAGTACCTCATCTCGCACGCTTTCGGCTACGGCGATACGCGGACCGTTACCGGCTTCTTCGATCTGGTCTGCGCGCACAATACCGGCGCGGCATTCAGCCTGTTTAACAATCAGCCGGGCTGGCAGCGCGAGTTTTTTATTGCCGTTTCCGGCATTGCGAGCCTGGTCATATTCATGCTCTTGCGCCGGGGCTACGGCAGCCCGTTAACCCGCTACGCACTCAGCCTGATCCTCGGCGGCGCGCTGGGCAATTTGATCGACCGCCTCAACCACGGCTACGTCGTCGATTTTTTGTCCTTCCATCTCGGCGCTTACGCATGGCCGGCCTTCAATATCGCCGATTCAGCTATCACAATCGGCGCGCTATTATTGTTATGGGACAACATGAAACAGAAAAAACATGACGCGCGTTCAAGCCAACGATAAGCTCACCCTGCATTTCGCCTTGCGGGAACACGGCAGCGGCAACGACATCGACAGCAGCTTCAACGGTCAGCCGCTGTCGCTGACACTCGGCGACGGCACGCTCGAACCGGCCCTGGAATACTGGCTGCTCGGCCTCGTCCCGCATTCCCGCCAGGTCTTTATCCTCGAACCCGCGCAAGCATTCGGCGATCACGAACCGCTGGCGGTAGTCAGCCTGCCGCAGGAACGGTTTTGCGTAGAGCCGCCCGAACTGGGGCAACTGGTCGAATTCACCTTGGAAGACGGCAGGCAGTTGACCGGCATCGTTACCGCCATCGAAACAGAAACCGTCACCGTAGATTTTAATCACATCCTTGCCGGAAAAAAGATAGAATTCGAGGTTGAAATCCTTAGCATCAACGACGACATTCCGTCCGCCATACCGGGAATCTTATGAGCACACAGATAATACTTGCCAATCCCCGCGGCTTTTGTGCCGGGGTAGATCGCGCCATAGGCATTGTGGAACGCGCGCTGGAGCGTTTTGGTGCGCCTATTTATGTACGCCATGAAGTCGTCCATAACAAATTCGTCGTGGAAAACCTTAAATCCAAAGGCGCGATATTTATCGAAGACCTGAGCGACGTCCCCCCCGGCAATACGCTGATATACAGCGCTCACGGCGTTTCG
>DAIETB010000225.1:0-3251 GCA_027345925.1 Sulfuriferula sp. | reverse complement strand
GATGATATTCGTTAGTCAGGCCGTTAATCACAGGCACGCGCGAATGGGCGGCAAAGCGCTCTATCACTTCCTGCTCGAAGGTACGAATCATCACGATATCCACCATCCGCGAAATGACTTGAGCCGCATCTTCCACCGGCTCGCCACGGCCCAGCTGCGTATCGCGCGTATTCAGATAAATCGCCGAACCGCCCAGCTGGTGCATACCCGCTTCGAATGACAGCCGTGTGCGCGTCGATTGCTTCTCGAATATCATCGCCAGTGTCCGATCGAGCAATGGATGATACGTCTGATAATTCTTGAAGCGGCTCTTGATTATTTTGGCGCGGGCGAAGATATACTCGAATTCTTCGCGGGTCAAATCCTGGAATTGCAAAAAGTGTTTGCTGTTATTCATGATTCGTCCCGAGCAGAAATTCGCGTATGATCGGACTCAGTTCCGACACCAGAGCGTCGGCTTCGGTTTCGTTCATGATCAGCGGCGGCAACAAACGGATTACTTTCTCGGCGGTCACATTAATCAGCAGCTTATTCGCCAGCGCCCGCTGTACCAGTTCGGCGCAAGGCCGATCCAGTTCTATGGCGATCATCATTCCTGTGCCGCGTATGGCTTTGACGCCGGTCAGGCCCAACAATTCGCGTTCGAATCCGGCAACGATAGCGGCGCCGATCTGTGTGGCGTTATCGAGCAGACTGTCGTCTTCGATAATCTGCAAGGTCGTCAAACCCGCGGTACACGCCAACGGGTTGCCGCCGAAAGTCGAGCCGTGATTGCCGGGTTTGAATACTTCCGCTGCCATGCCGCGCGCCAGACAAGCGCCTATCGGCACGCCGGAACCCAAGCCTTTGGCCAGCGTCATGACGTCGGGCACTATATCGGCATGCTGAAACGCGAACCACGCGCCGGTACGGCCTATGCCGGTTTGCACCTCGTCGAGCATTAGCAGCCAGCCGTTCGCATCGCACACCTGACGCAAATCGCGCAAATAATTCGCATCGGGAATCTGGATGCCGCCCTCGCCTTCCACCGGCTCGACCAGTACGGCCACCACTTCATGATTATGTTCAGCCACCTGGCGCACTGCGTCGATATCATTATAAGGTACGCGCACGAATCCGGTCAGCAACGGTTCGAATCCCGCCTGAACCTTACGGTTTCCGGTAGCGGTAAGCGTCGCCATTGTCCGGCCATGAAACGATTTTTCCATCACAATGATCGTCGGCGTGGCAATGCCTTTACCGTGCCCGTATAAACGCGCCAGCTTGATAGCGGCCTCGTTGGCTTCGCAGCCGGAATTACAGAAAAACACCTTATCCATCCCGGATAAGCGGCATAAACGTTCGGCCAGCAACTCCTGTCGCTCAATCTGATAAATATTGGAGGTATGAATCAATGCCTGCACCTGCTCGCAGATTGCGGCGCTTAATACCGGATGCGCATGCCCCAGGCCGTTAACGGCGACGCCGGCCAGAGCATCCAGATAGCGATTACCCGCATCGTCCCATAGCCAGACGCCTTCGCCGCGAGTAAAGGTTACGGGTTGCCTTGCATAGGTATTCATCAGATAAGACATGTCAGTAAGTGCAATCAATGAGGTTAAAAATATGAAGGCGGCTTGCGCCGCCTCTACTTTGCTTCATCTACCACTGCGATAAAGCAGGATGGGTAGCAGATTTTCCGGAGTTACCGATACCCGGTGACAGTTGCACGCCGTATTGCGGCTGAACCCGCACACGCTGCAGGTTCAATCTCTCCACGGCCGATCACTGCCTGTTATGCGGCAAAGTTATCGGCAACGAATTGCCAGTTTACCAGATTCCAGAATGCCTCTACATACTTTGGACGCGCGTTGCGATAATCGACATAATAAGCGTGTTCCCAGACATCGCAGGTCAACAGGGCAGTCTGGCCATTCGTCATGGGAGTCGCTGCGTTGCTGGTAGAAACGATTTCCAGCTCGCCGGCCTTGTTTTTTACGAGCCAAGCCCAGCCGGATCCGAATGTGCCGATCGCAGCTTTGGAAAAAGCTTCCTTGAAAGCTTCAAACGAGGACCATTTGGCATTGATTGCCGCTGCCAGCGCTCCAGTGGGGGCACCGCCGCCATTCGGACTCAGACATTTCCAGTAAAAGGTATGATTCCATACCTGCGCAGCATTATTGAAAACGCCGCCGCTGGCCTTCATGATGGTGTCGTCCAGCGACAGGTTTTCAAACTCGGTGCCTTTAATCAGATTATTGAGATTGGTCACATAAGTTTGATGATGCTTACCATAATGGTATTCGATCGTTTCAGCGGAAATATGCGGCTGCAAGGCATCCTTGGCATACGGCAGGGCGGGCAATTCATGGGCCATTCCACTCTCCGATGCAAATTGACGGTTTAATAACAAAACGGATAGATATTCTAGCAGTGTAACGCTATATTTCCCACCTCCGAACACGACAAAGCAGTATTTGTTGTACGGCAAGCATAAACGCTAGCAGGTTGCTCCGACGCATGCTCCTAGCGTTCGCATGGTCTGGCGTCAGTATAATTCCTCCGGATGCTGGATACGAATGCACATCAGACTATCAAAAACATCTGACCGCAAGCGGGCGATAGTCTGATAAAATTATAGCTAACGGATCTTAGCGAACTACATACAATGTTTGAGCCAAGCGATAACGAAATAATTATTCAAGGACTGACTTCGACGGGACGTACATTTCGCCCCAGCGACTGGGCCGAACGGCTTTCCGGTTCGCTCTCTACTTTCGGAGAAGATCATCGCATGAATTATTCTCCCTACGTGCGACCGATGACGCTTAACGGCATTAAATGCGTTATCGTCGATAAAGAATTGCAGCACACGCAACCAGCGGGTTATGCTTTCGTCCTTGGTTTCGCCAGGGAAAACGATTTGCAAGTCATCGATCCAAGCGCTACGAAATCCGATACGCAGTAATCCCGCGGCTCGCCATTAAGGCCGTAATAGTCGCAGCATCCAGCAGGGACAAAACCTATTTTAGCGGTTGACACTATGCCTGCTAAAGCCATTCCGGCTTTAGCAAGCGAGCTTGACAGGATCAGGCCATGGCCTTGATAGCGGCGGACAGACGGCTTTTATGTCGAGCGGCTTTGTTTTTATGAATAATATTTTTATCGGCAATACGATCGATCACGCTTACCGATACACCGTAAGTCGACGCAGCGATTGCTTTATCGCCAGCCAGCACGGCTTTTTGAACTTTTTTGATTGCAGTACGCAA
>DAIETB010000198.1:0-7684 GCA_027345925.1 Sulfuriferula sp. | reverse complement strand
TTTCCTGAGCCTTTATCTCCGTTACGATCAAGTCGATTAGCTGTTTGCTGGCAGCTGATGCTTCAGCGCTGGGAACGGGTAGAGGCGGCATGGCAGGACTAGTGTAAAATGAGGACGCTTGTTAATTATAGTAAGACACGTTACTGTGGATTGGTGCAGGAAGCAAGAATTCTCTATCTATTTCCCTGCATAAACCTGAGTCTCGCTGGAAATTCAATATGCAACAATTTTGCCGACGGGACATGTGCGGATATTCATTTTCCAGATCCCGAGCTTAAAGGAACCCAGATGCAAGGCAAAACAGTTTTAATCACCGGCGGAGCCAAGCGCGTAGGCGCGGCAATCGGCCGTAAATTCCACAGCCTGGGCGCCAATTTGATGATCCATTATCGCAGCGCTGGCGCGGAAGCGCGAGATCTTCAACGCGAGCTCAATGCCATCCGGCCAGATTCGGTTGCGCTGATACAGGCTGATCTGCTCGATTGCGACAGTTTTCCGAATATCATACAGACCACGCTGACCAGTTTCGGTCGACTGGACGTACTGGTCAACAATGCGTCGAGTTTCTATGCCTCTCCAGTCGGCTCGATTACCGAGAACAACTGGCTCGACCTGATCGGCACCAATCTCAAAGCGCCTCTATTCCTGTCGCAGGCTGCCGCCGGGGAATTGCGTCGCCGGCGCGGCTGCATCGTCAACATCACCGATATTCACGCCGACCGTCCGATGAAAAATTATGTCGTTTACAGTATCGCCAAGGCAGGGCTGGCCGGGCTTACCCGTTCGCTGGCGCGCGAACTGGGACCGGACGTACGCGTCAACGGCGTCGCGCCCGGCCCCATCATCTGGCCGGAAGACGCCGCAGACCTGGACGAAGTCTCGCGGCAGAGAATCATTTCCCACACCGTACTGAAACAGGCTGGCGATCCGGCCGATATTGCCGAAGCGGTCTATTATCTGGCTGCCTCAGCGGATTATGTCACCGGCCAGATCATTAACGTGGACGGCGGTCGCAGCATCCGTCTGTAATTTTATCCGCACTTAATGCAGTTGGGGTGCCGTTTCTTCGGTTTCGGGCATTTCCGGATGGACCATCTCGCCTTCGGCATTCGGAAATAAGGGCGTACCGCAATCGTCGCAATATTCCATCGGCATGCCGGTTCTGAGTACGATTACTTTATCGAGTCCGGTCAGCTCGCGCTCAATTTGCGCCACGATGTCGGTTTCTTCCGTTTCTTCACCGATCAATGGCCATACCACGCCATGCAGTATCGAAGCCCCGTTCGCCAGACAGAAACCGATGCGGTATTCTTCCAGCGTCTGCTCGTAAAACGGCGAGACCACGGCGCGCAAATCCTGAGGCTTCACATTCAGGACGACGCACAGATAACTCACTGCGGCGCGCAGGGAAAATACCCGCGCTTCCTGTTCCAGTTTTCGCCACGCGCTGAAAAAAGCATTCGGCAGCAAGGTATTGAAATGGCAACCCGGCAATATCGCCTTGAAAATGGATTTGGTATTCGCCCGCCATGTCTGCAAAACTTCCTGCTGCGTCATTTCAGCCTGTTGCCAGCGGAAAATCGGCGCTCCTTTCTTGACTACGACGGCGGCGAATATGTAACGCACATCTGCGACGAACTCTCCCGCCGCCGCCAGTTCGGTACTGTCCAGATAAACGTCTTCTTCGTTCATCGCGGATCGCGCCAGTTGCTGCAACAAGGCTCTGGTTTCAATAAAGCCGCGGGGCAGCTGATCCGGACTGTACAAAATGTCCGCCAGGGCCAGCCGCACATCGCTGGCGAGCAAGTCCGCTTTCATTCTTTCGCGCAATTCCTGCAAGCGCTGTTTGTTGAGGCGGCCGGCCGATATCGCGTACCGCGACCATGCCAATAAAGGAATAGCGATCAATACGGCGTTCGTCTGCTCGTCTTCGGTTAGACTTTCGGCGTAGCCCTCGATCAGTTCAGCCAGAACATCGCAGGCGGCAGGATTCTCCAGCCAGAGATAATCCAGCGCCTGTTCGAGTATGTCGTTCTGTTTCTTCTGGAACAAGGCAGCAATCGCATCGCCCAATTGCTGTTGCCATGTCTGGCTTTCGAGCTGGCTCCCCGATGCGTGCAAGGCCAACGCAAATCTCACCAGCTTAGCCGTGTCGCGATTCAGTTTTTGCGTAGTAGCGTTTCGTTTCATGAGGGAGCCTGTGGAACTCATTAAATTTAAATACAGGCTCTAATTCAGCTTGCCGTGACAATATTTGTATTTTTTGCCAGAACCGCACGGACACGGATCGTTACGACCTACCTCCTTATGCGATCGCACCGGCGTGTGCGGCGCACTTGCCGCTGTATTGCCACCGCCCAGTACTTCGTCGTAACCGGCGTGATGATATTCGATATTCACCGGCACCGCGGGCGCTTCTATGGTCTCGGCATCGGCTTCGGAACGCAACTGTACGGCAAGCGAAATTTCTGTCACCTCGCGTTTGATGGTTTCCAGCATGGCCGAAAACAGATCGAATGCTTCGCGCTTGTATTCCTGTTTGGGATTTTTTTGCGCATAGCCGCGCAAATGGATGCCCTGACGCAAATGATCCAGTGCCGACAAGTGTTCGCGCCAGTTGGTGTCGATATTCTGCAGCATGATGGCGCGTTCGAAATGATGCATGCCACTGGTGCCCACCGCTTCGACCTTGCCTTTGTAAATGCTGTCCGCAGTAGCGATAACACGTTCGTACAAACCGTGCTCATCGAGTTTTCCGTCCTCGTCCAGCCATTGCTGCACCGGCATATCCAGTTGGAACTCGCCCGACAGCGTGCGCTCCAGTCCGGCGACATCCCACTGTTCCTCCATGCTGCCTGGGACAATGTATTCGGCGATCACGCTGCGCAATACGTCGGCGCGCATCGCGGATATCGTTTCCGATACGTCTTCGGTTTCGAGCAGCTCGTTGCGCTGCTGATAAATAACCTTGCGCTGGTCGTTGGAAACATCGTCGTATTCGAGCAGCTGCTTGCGCATATCGAAATTTCGCGCTTCGACTTTACGCTGCGCGTTCTCGATCGCGCGCGTCACCCACGGATGTTCTATCGCTTCGCCTTCGGGCATTTTGAGCTTATCCATGATTGCGCCGACTCGATCGGACGCGAAAATGCGCAATAACGGATCTTCCAGCGACAGATAGAACCGGCTCGACCCGGCGTCGCCCTGACGTCCGGCCCGGCCGCGCAATTGATTGTCGACCCGGCGCGATTCGTGCCGCTCGGTACCGATGATATGTAAACCTCCGACCGCCAGCACCTCTTCATGAACCTTTTGCCAAGTATTTTTCAGCTGGTCGACTTGTGTTTTCTTTTGCGTTTCGGATAAGGACTCGTCCAACCGGATCGCTTCCAGTTCGCGCTCTATGCTGCCGCCCAATACGATATCCGTACCGCGACCGGCCATATTGGTGGCGATGGTGATTGCGCGCAGTTTCCCTGCCTGTGCAATGATTTCCGCTTCGCGCGCATGCTGTTTGGCATTCAGTACTTCGTGCGGCAATTTTGCTTTTTTAAGCAGACTGGATAAATATTCGTTGCTTTCTATCGAGGTAGTACCGACCAGTACCGGTTGACCGCGCTGATGGCAGTCGGCGATATCCTGAATGATGGCCTGATATTTTTCTCGCGCCGTACGAAAAACCTGATCCATTTTGTCGATACGTATCATGGGCCTATGGGTCGGAATGACGACCGTTTCCAGCCCGTATATCTGCTGAAATTCGTACGCTTCGGTATCGGCGGTTCCGGTCATGCCGCCCAGCTTTTCGAACATGCGGAAATAATTCTGGAAAGTAATCGACGCCAGTGTCTGGTTTTCTTTCTGGATGGCGACGCCTTCCTTGGCTTCAACCGCCTGATGCAAGCCTTCCGACCAGCGGCGGCCGGCCATCAGGCGGCCGGTGAATTCATCGACGATGATAATTTCGCCGGCCTGAACGACGTAATGCTGGTCGCGATGATACAGCGCATGAGCCCGCAAGCCGGCATAGACATGATGCATCAAGCCGATGTTGGCGGCTTCGTACAGACTAGAGCCTTCGGGTAGTAAGCCGGCATCGGTCAGCAACTGTTCGGCGCGTTCGTGGCCTCGTTCGGACAATAGTACGGTATGCGCTTTTTCATCTACCCAGTAATCGCCTTCTCCGTCTTCCTTTTCCTGCCGCTCCAGCTTGGGAATGACTGCGTTGACCGAAAGATATAATTCGGTACTGTCGTCCGCCTGACCAGAAATGATGAGCGGCGTGCGCGCTTCGTCGATCAGGATCGAATCGACTTCGTCCACTATGGCGAAATTCAGTCCGCGCTGCACTTTTTCACTGGTCTGATAAACCATGTTATCGCGCAGATAATCGAAGCCGAATTCGTTATTGGTGCCGTAAGTGATATCCGCGGCGTACGCATCCTGCTTTTCTTCGTGCGCCATCTGCGCCAGATTGACGCCGACCGTCAGACCCAGAAACGAATGTATGCGCCCCATTTGCGCGGCATCGCGGCTGGCCAGATAATCGTTCACGGTGACGATGTGCACGCCTTTGCCCGACAAGGCATTCAAGTAGGAAGGCAGTGTTGCCATCAGGGTTTTCCCCTCGCCGGTACGCATCTCGGCAATCTTGCCGTCATGCAGAACCATGCCGCCTATCAGTTGCACATCGTAATGGCGCTGGCCCAGCACCCGTCTCCCGGCTTCCCGTACCGTTGCGAACGCTTCCGGCAGCAGTTGGTCCAGCGTTTCGCCTTTGACGTAGCGCGATTTGAATTCTTCCGTTTTAGCCCGCAACTGCTCGTCCGACAGCGCCTGCCATTGCGACTCCAGAACGTTAATAGCGTTAACCTTGGCGACGTACTGCTTTACCAGCCGATCATTACGGCTACCAAATACTTTTTTCAACAAAGATGAAATCATGGCTATGAAATATTATCCTAGAACCGGCAGCCGAGCGATCAGCATTGCCGAATGGGAGAGTAATGAAGATGGGATCAATTATCAAATATCCGGGTTTATCATTGCGTAAGAATTTATGCATGTTAACATATTCGCTCTATCATTCCGTATCACTTTCATGACGAAGGCCGCTTTTCGCCCCCAGCCTGTGCAAGGATTTATCGAGTCGGACGAATGCTTGCGTTCATTGCAGACGCATGTCCAGGAAATCATGCGACTTCAGCGAATCTGGCAAAAAATCGTACCCGCCGGATTGGCGGAAGCGAGCCGCATCGGTCAAATCGATGCGGGCACCATCAGCATTTATGCCGATCACGGGGCCGCAGCGACCAAGTTGCGTCAACTTGTCGCCAGCATTACCTCTGCACTGATGCAGCATGGCATCGCCGTAAGCGCAGTCCAGATCAAAGTTCGCACCCAGGCGATACCCGTCCGCCAGCGTATCGTCAACAAACCCCGGATCACGCCGGCCGGACTGCAACAATTAGACAGTTTGCAGCAGCAACTGGAAGAAGGCAGCCTTAAAAACGCTCTATCAACGCTGCTGGACCGGCACCGATAAACGCTCGCGACATTGTGCCGTGGCTGCCGCTATGACAGAGCCGGCTGGAGATGCTGTTGCCGTATGCCTTCCGGAGCCCTCGTTTCATCGTCGTAGGTAATATATTCCCACGCCGTTTCGTCCTGCAGCAAAGTCCTTAGCAGGCGATTATTCAGCGCGTGACCGGATTTGTATGCATGAAACGCGCCGATGATCGGATGACCGATCAAATATAGATCGCCTATCGCATCCAGCACTTTATGCTTGACGAATTCGTCTTCGTACCGCAATCCGTCGCTATTCAATACCCGGTATTCGTCCATGACGATTGCGTTGTCGAGACTGCCTCCCAGCGCCAGACCGTTCGAGCGCAGCCATTCCACTTCCTGCATGAAACCGAAAGTGCGCGCCCGGCTTACTTCCTTGATATATGAAGTATGGGCGAAATCCAGACTGATGACCTGACTGGATTTCTCGAAAACCGGATGCTTGAAATCGATGGTAAATTCGATCTTGAAACCATCGTAAGGCTCGAAGCGCACGCGCTTGTCACCTTCGACCACTTCCACCGTTTTTCTGATGCGAACAAAACGTTTAGCTGCATTTTGCTCAACGATGCCCGCCGACTGGATCAAAAATACGAAAGACGACGCCGATCCGTCCATGATCGGCACTTCCGGGCCGTCCAGATCGACATGGACATTATCCACGCCCAATCCCGCCAATGCCGACATCAGGTGTTCGACGGTCGCGACCGTTGCGACGCCGTTATCCAGCGTCGAACACAAACGGGTATCGCCTACCCGTTCGGCCGCCACGATTATATCCACCGGTTCCGGGAGATCGACCCGGCGAAACACTACGCCGGTATTCGGTGCAGCCGGGCGCAGCGTCATGCCGACCTTGGCGCCGGTATGCAAACCCACTCCCGTTGCGCGTATAGTATTTTTTAATGTTCGTTGCCGTATCATGCACTTTTCCAGTCTATCGACCTTACACACTCCTGCCCACCGCTCATATTGCGGCGAAATGCATCAGCGACCCTGCCGTCGGCAAGGCTGAGCCCGGGCGATATTGCCCGTATATACCCGCAAATGCCCCGCATAAGCGTCTAATTTCTCACGAAATCGAGACCGATTATAACGCGAAACCCTTTAATCTCCCAAACCCGGTCAATCGGCCTGTTTACGCAAAAATGCTGGTATATCCAGGTACTCCATTCCCGATTGCTTGAGCGCTTCGACCTGCGCCTCGCGGCGATTGCTGCGGAATACCGTAGGTTCCGCATCAGCAACGGCATGGTCACCGTGCATGGACGATGAATAATCGTCGGTACCGGTCTTGACAATGACCGGTTTCGCTTGCTGACGCACTACCGGACTGCCCAGACCCGTCGCCACAATCGTGACCCGCAACTCTTCGCCGATATTTTCATCGATAACGGTACCGACGATTACGGTCGCTTCTTCGGCGGTAAAGCTCTTGATCGTATTCATGACTTCATAATACTCTTTCATCTTGAACGAAGTCGATGCCGTCACATTGACGAGTACGCCGCGGGCCCCGGCCAGATTGACATCTTCCAGCAACGGACTGGCGACAGCAGCCTGAGCTGCCACTCTAGCGCGGTCGGCGCCGGTCGCAGCGGCCGAACCCATCATCGCCATGCCCATTTCCGACATGACGGTTTTGACGTCGGCAAAATCGACGTTCACCATGCCCGGACAGTTGATCACTTCGGCAATTCCCGCCACCGCGCCATGCAGCACGTTATTGGCCGCCCTGAACGCATCGAGCATCGATACGTCTTCGCCCAGCACCTGCATCAGCTTTTCGTTGGGGATGACGATCAGCGAATCGACGTAACGTGCCAGCGCTTCTATGCCCGCATTGGCGAGACGCACTCTTTTGCCTTCGAACAGGAACGGCTTGGTGACGACGGCCACGGTCAAAATACCCATTTCCTTGGCGACTTCCGCCACCACGGGGGCCGCTCCGGTTCCCGTACCGCCGCCCATGCCGGCGGTAATGAACAGCATATCGGCACCGTCTATCAGTTCGGCGATCCGCTCACGATCTTCCAGCGCGGCTTCGCGACCTACTTCGGGATTGGCTCCGGCGCCCAGACCGCGCGTCACGCTGGTGCCCAATTGCAGTTGC
>DAIETB010000169.1:0-12764 GCA_027345925.1 Sulfuriferula sp. | reverse complement strand
GCAAGACATCGAATTTTCCCGTTTCGCTGTGCCGGATGATCTCCGATATGTTTTTTTGACCCAGCAATAAATGATATATGCTATGGCTCAGATTTCGTTTGTTAATACCGCACCCCATCGTCGCATTACCCTGCGGATCCAGATCGACGAGCAGAACTTTATTGCCGGAAGCGGCAAAACTCGCGGCCAGATTTACGGTGGTCGTGGTCTTTCCTACGCCGCCTTTTTGATTGGTAATCGCAAATATCTTAGCCATCGGCCTCTTTCATGATTACCAGATGCCGCTGTGCGGCGAGCAACGGTATAGTTAACGACTGTATCGACAACACTTCGATGCCGACCGGAAGCTGCTGCAATTCCTTTTCCGGCACCAAACCCTTCATCGAATACCAGCGCCCATCTTTCGCCAATACGTGCCGGCTCATTTCAACAAATTGATTTATATCGGAAAATGCACGGGATACTATACCATCGAATCGAAAGGTCGCAGCCAGGCTTTCAATTCGGCCCTCGATTACGTCTACATTTTTCAGGCTCAATTCCATCACCGCCTGCCGCAAAAAACTGGTTTTTTTTGTATTGCTATCCATGACTGCAATGCGTCGGTCCGGCACGGCAATCGCCAGCGGGATTCCCGGCAGGCCCGCACCGCTGCCGACATCGAGCAGGTTTTGCGCCGATATGTACGGCAGCACTGACAAACTGTCCAGAATATGGTGGGACAGCATTTTATCCGGATCGCGCAGTGCGGTCAGATTATGGACCCTGTTCCATTTGGCAATCAGGGCGAGATAGGATAACAGGCAGTCGGCCTGGGCAGGCAACAACGACACCTCCATGAGCTGCGCCTGCTCTATCAAATAATCCTGTTGCCGCATATCCACCCTAGGCCAACGATTTACGCCGGTCGTTTTTAAGATTATGCCGTTTCAAATGCACCAGCAGTAACGATATCGCCGCCGGAGTCACGCCCGAAACCCGTGAAGCCTGACCGATTGTTTCGGGCTTGTGCCGGTTCAATTTCTGTTGCACTTCTATCGACAGCCCCTGCACCTGCGTATAATCCAGCGTTACCGGCAAAGCGTGATGCTCCTGGTCGCGCAAACGGGAGATTTCCCCCGCCTGGCGTTCGATATATCCTTGATATTTTGCCTGTATTTCTACCTGTTCGGCAACAATCGGATCCGTAACCCCGTCCCCGGCAACATCCAGCGTCAGCAGATCGGCGTAACTGACGTCAGGCCTGCGCAATAATTCGTACAAACTGTATTCGCGATCAATTCCCTTCCCGAGTACGCGTTGCGCCTCCGTTTTTTCCAACGATTCGGGCTGCACCCACACACTGCGCAAGCGGGCCTGTTCCGCATCGACCTGTTCCCGTTTGCGGCTGAACGCTTCCCATCGCTCATCGTCTACTACCCCGAGCTTGCGGCCTGTTTCGGTCAAGCGCATATCGGCATTATCTTCGCGCAACGACAACCGGTATTCGGCCCGACTGGTAAACATGCGGTAGGGTTCCGTCACGCCTAAAGTGGTAAGATCGTCGACCATCACCCCCAGATACGCTTCTTCACGACCGGGGTTCCAGCCCGGCAATCCTCTCGCCATCAGCCCGGCATTGATGCCGGCGAGCAAGCCCTGCGCCGCAGCTTCCTCGTAACCCGTTGTTCCGTTTATCTGTCCGGCAAAAAACAAACCTCCAATCGCTTTGGTCTCAAGCGTACGTTTTAATTCTCTCGGATCAAAATAATCATATTCGATCGCATAGCCCGGTCGCATCAAGTGCGCATTTTCAAAGCCTTTTATCGAACGCACCAATGCCCACTGCACATCGAACGGAAGACTGGTGGATATACCGTTGGGATAAACTTCGTGAGTATTCAATCCTTCCGGTTCTACAAAAATCTGATGCGAGGTTTTGTCGGCGAAACGGACAATTTTATCTTCTATCGACGGACAATAACGCGGACCGACGCCCTCTATGACGCCGCTGTATAAAGGCGAGCGGTCGAGGCCGCCGCGTATGATGTCGTGTGTTCGTTCCGAAGTATGCGTTATCCAGCACGGCAGCTGGGCAGGATGCTGCTCGCGTCTGCCCAGATAGGAAAATACGGGCGCCGGATCATCGCCGGGCTGAATCTGCATTACGCTATAATCAATGGTGCGTCCGTCGATTCTCGGCGGCGTCCCCGTTTTCAAGCGACCGACCGGCAGTTTCAATTCGCGTAACCGGTGCGCGAGTCCGACCGAAGCCGGGTCGCCGGCACGTCCTGCGGTATAATTCGCCATCCCGACGTGGATCAACCCGGCGAGAAACGTTCCGGCCGTCAAAACTACCGCAGGCGCGAAAAAAGACAATCCCAATTGGGTTCGTACGCCGGTTACGATGTCACCCTGCAACAGCAAATCATCTACCGCCTGCTGAAACAGCCATAAATTTTCCTGATTTTCCAGCCGCTTACGTATCGCCTGCTTATATAACACCCGGTCGGCCTGAGCGCGAGTCGCCCTGACCGCAGCCCCTTTGGACATGTTCAGCGTACGGAACTGTATTCCCGCCTCATCGGTCGCAGCCGCCATCGCTCCGCCCAAAGCGTCGATCTCCTTGACCAGATGCCCCTTCCCTATCCCGCCTATCGAAGGATTGCATGACATTTGGCCTAATGTTTCGATATTATGCGTCAGCAATAAGGTACGCACACCCATTCTGGCTGCAGCAAGCGCCGCTTCGGTGCCTGCATGGCCGCCGCCCACGACGATAACGTCAAATTTTTCCTGGTATTCCATGATTGGATATAGATCTCTAAAGCTTGATTTCGATAAAGAGCGCGGCTAGATTATCAGAAATTATGTTGTTTTTAAACAAAATATATTGATAAAGCCCCTGAGCAACCTATTGTTTCACGTGAAACCTTAATCCACAATCGCTAAAGTGACGGCACTCGAATTACGATGATAATCGGAAAAGCGATTTATCGTCTATTTTCCGATGCAGAAACGGCTAAATATTTCGCCCAGCAAATCGTCGGCGCTAAATTCTCCGGTAATGGCTGACAACGTATATTGCGCCAGACGCAATTCCTCTGCCAGCAATTCCAGCGCGGATGCTGGCACTAACTTCGCCACTTCAAGATGCCCGCGCGCGCTGCGCAAAGCGTGCAAATGCCGCTCGCGCGCCATAAAGATACCCGACGATTCCGTTTGCCAGCCGACGACGTGCAATAGCGCTTCGCGCAATTGCGCCAACCCTTCACCGGTTCGCGCCGACAAATAAATCTCGGTTCCCGCGATATGCGCCGGGATACCATTTAGATCGATTTTGTTATGTATCGTATAAACCGGGAGTCTGGCTGGCAGGCGCGCAATGATTTCGTGTTCGGCTTGAGTCAGTCCATGCTGTGCATCGACCAGCAAAAGAGCGGCATCGGCCTCAGCTATTTCTTGCCACGTTCGGTCGATACCGATAGTCTCCACTTCGTCCGACGTATCGCGCAATCCGGCGGTATCGATAATATGTACGGGAACGCCGTCGATTTGCACGGTTTCCCGAATCGCATCCCGGGTAGTTCCCGCCACGGCAGTTACTATAGACACATCCCGTGCCGCCAGCCGGTTAAGCAAACTCGATTTTCCGACATTCGGCTGCCCGATCAAAACGACGCGTATTCCTTCGCGCAGAACACTGCCTTGCCGGGCCGAGGACTCGATAGTCAATAACTTTTCCAGTATCTGATCCAGTTTTTGATATATCTTGGCTGCCTGTAAATAATCCAGCTCTTCTTCCGGAAAATCCAGGATAGCCTCGATCAGCATCCGCAATTCAATCAGGCTTGAGTTCAAACCCTTAACGTACTGCGAAAATTCGCCCGTCAGCGACCTTAATGCCGAGCGTGCAGCCGCCTCTGAAGTGGCGTCGATGAGATCGACCACACTTTCGGCTTGAGCCAGATCCAGTTTATCGTTTAAAAAAGCGCGACGGGTAAATTCCCCCGGATTGGCTATACGAGCCCCCAGCTGAAGGCAACGGTTCAATACCGCTTTCAATATTACCGGACCGCCATGTCCCTGCAACTCAAGCACGTCTTCTCCTGTGTATGAATTCGGCGCAGGAAAATACAGCGCAACGCCTTCATCGATCATCTCGCCCGCAGCATCGATAAACGCCGTCAAACCGGCATACCGCGGTCGGGGCACCGTTCTCAGTATCAGCTGCGCAAAAGAGGCAAGATTGCCGCCCGAAACGCGAACTATTCCTATCCCGCCCCGCCCGGGCGCTGTAGCGATGGCGGCAATAATATCGTGTTCAGGACTTAGGGCGGCCAACTTGAGCGGCTTCGTAATTACGGGTAATTATCCATTGCTGGCTGATCGACATGATATTGTTGACTACCCAATACAGCACCAGTCCCGCCGGAAAGAACAGGAAAAACACGCTGAATGCGACCGGCATGATCATCATGACCTTGGCTTGCATCGGATCGGGAGGGGCCGGGTTAAGCTTGGTCTGCAATAGCATGGTCAAGCCCATGATAACGGGCAATATATAATAAGGGTCGGGCGCAGATAGATCGTGTATCCATCCCATGAACGGCGCCTGCCGCATTTCTACGCTACCGAGCAGGGTCCAGTAAAGGGCAATAAATACGGGTATCTGGACCACAACCGGCAGACAACCGCCCAAAGGATTCACTTTCTCGGTTTTATATAAATCCATCATGGATTGATGCAGTTTTTGCTTGTCGTCGCCGTACAGCTCTTTCAATCTTTGCAGCTTGGGCGCCAAACCGCGCATTTGCGCCATGGATTTATAACTTTTGGCAGATAACGGAAAAAACAGCAGTTTGATTAATATGGTCAAAATTACGATAGACCAGCCCCAGTTACCAACCAGCCCGTGTATATGTTGCAGCGCCCAGAATATAGGCGCAGCGATCGGGGTCAGCCAGCCATAATCGACGACGTAATCCAGCCCGGGAGCCAAGGCGGTCAACGTTTTCTGAATTTGCGGACCGACGTATAAAGGAACCATAAAACTGAGCGTACCAGCCGGCGCCAAAGTGCCTTCCGGCAAGATGACTCCCGCGCTGTACTGACCGTTCCCTATGGCTTTGGCATAAAATTCGCGCTTTCCGCCGTTTGGCGGCAACCAGACCGAGACAAAATGATGCTGTACCATTCCTATCCAGCCGTTATCGGCATATTTGGGATAGTTTTGTTCGCCCTTGTCGAGCTTTTTAAAATCGAGCTTGGTGAATTTATTAGCTGCGGTGTACAAAGCCGGCCCAGTAAACGTATGCACGAATCTGGATTCGCCTATCGGCGTTTTACCGTCGCGCAACAATTGGAAATAGGCATCGACAGGTACTGGACGTGTACCGGAATTGATTAACTGGTAAGTAACGTCAATTTTATAGCTGTCGCGATAAAAGGTATAAATTTTGCTGACTTTAATGCCGGTTTGCGGGTCGGTCCACGTTAACGGCAAGCTCAATTTCGACTGCGAGGGTTCGAGCTGATAATTTCCCGGCACCAAAGTAAACACGGCTTTATGCGTAGGCATATCCGGGCCAATCAGGCCGGTTTGCGCAACGAACATATGCTCGGGGTTCTGCTCGAGTATGTAAAATGGTTTTTTTTTGTCCTGTGGATCCTGGTAGTGCAATAATGCCAGACTCCGTATATCGCCACCGTTTGCATCGATACGGGCACGAATCAGATCCGTAGTTACCGTTGCCTCGGCACCGACCGGAAACTCGTTTTGAGGCTGCGTAACCGAAACCGGCACCTGCCCAGGAACTGGGACAGCAGGAACGGGGGCGCTGGTGTTCGCAGTAACGGCGGAATTAGTCTGATACTGGGGGGCGCTCTGTTTTTCCCAGGACTGCCATAACATTAACAATGAAAACGAAAAAACAATAAAAAGAATAAGTCTCTGAGTATCCATAAATGTGATGCTTAGCTGTAGGAAAATTAAGGTACGGGGTCGTAACCACCCGAACTGCGGGGATGACAACATAATAGACGTCGTACGGCAAGGCGGCTGCCTTTTATGCCTCCGTATTTACTTATCGCCTCTATCGCATATTGCGAACAGGTGGGAGTATACCGGCACCGCGGCCCGAGTAACGGACTCAGCGTGTACTGATACATCCTTACTATCAAGATCAGGATTCTAGACATCGGCTGGTTTTTTGAAACAAATGAATTAATTCACCACGAACTAAAGACGCATCGGCTTTGCTTACCGCTTTTGTTACACGGACGACAAAATCCAGCGCTGGCAAAGTTGCCCGGCGCAAACGAAACTCTTCGCGTATAATTCGTTTGGCAAAATTTCGAGTTACAGCCGTACGCAATTGTTTTTTGCCGACTACGATACCCAGTCTTGCACCAGTACTGAAATTCGGTTTGGCATAAACGCTTAAAAACCGTCCGCTTTTCCGATTACTAAAGTTAAAAACGGATGAGTATTCATCCGTTTTTAGAAGTCGGCAACTTCGCGGGAAAGTGTACCGAATAGTCATTTTAGTAATGGAACAGGATTATCTGGATTCGCCCACAGCCAGGCGTACACGCCCTTTGGCTCGACGCGCATTGATCACGGCCCGCCCTCCCTTGGTTCGCATACGGACCAGAAAACCATGAGTGCGTTTGCGACGGATGACAGAAGGTTGATAAGTGCGTTTCATGACAAAATCCTAATAAAAATTCAATATAACTCGATATTTAACGCTTTTCATGCCTTTGTTGTCAAGTAAATTCACTAAAAAACTTCTCTGAAATTTAGTTATAATCGTGATGGATATCTTTTCAATCGGGGATTAAACTTAGCAAACCAAGCTATAGTCGTGTATACCCTGCACAGACTGCGCCATATTTACCAGGCAATCGAACCCTACTCCTATTTTATGTGCTCTATTTTGGTTAATTACATAATCGCTTTATGAATGATTTCTGGCAGGATTCCTTAATAAAACTGGCGCATGAATTGCCCCCTCAGCAATTCAATACCTGGATCAAACCCTTAAAACCTCTAGTACAGGATAATGTACTGAGTCTGATGGCGCCTAATCGTTTTGTCCTCGATTGGGTTAAGGACAAGTTTCTGTCGCGTATAGAAGCATTGGCGCAGGAATACTACGGTGTGATCACCAATATCAATCTGGGCATAGATACTGCATTAAAAAACAAATTCGAGACGGCGGAAAAAACGCCTCCTCCGGAACCGGCAATAGCGTCGATACCGATCAAGCCATCCCCGCCTAAACGGCTTAACCCGACTTTTACCTTCGACACGCTGGTAACAGGCAAAGCGAACCAGCTGGCGCGGGCTGCGGCTATCCAAGTATCAGAAAATCTGGGCGTTGCGTACAACCCACTGTTTATTTACGGCGGCGTAGGCTTGGGGAAAACCCATTTGATCCATGCCATAGGTAATTTCGTACACGAAAATAATCCCGAAGCGCGTATCAGTTACATTCATGCCGAAAATTACGTTTCGGATGTGGTAAAAGCGTATCAACATAAAACGTTCGATGAATTCAAACGCCATTACCATTCGCTCGATTTGCTGCTGATCGACGATATACAGTTTTTCAGCGGGAAAAACCGCACTCAGGAAGAGTTTTTTTACGCATTCAATGCGCTGATCGAAGCCCACAAACAGCTAATCATTACCTGCGATACCTATCCGAAAGAGATAGCGGACATGGAAGACCGTTTAAAATCCCGGTTCAGCTGGGGCCTGACGGTTTCGATCGATCCGCCTGAACTGGAAATGCGGGTCGCTATTTTACTGAAAAAAGCGGCGGCGGAAGGAATCCAGCTAGAGGAAAACACGGCTTTTTTCATTGCAAAACAGGTCCGTTCCAATGTTCGCGAACTGGAAGGCGCACTTAAACGGGTTTTTGCTTACTCACGCTTTTCCGGCCGACTGATTACGGTAGAAACAGCCAAAGAAGCGCTCAAAGATTTACTCGCGGTGCAGAGTCGCCAGGTCTCCATGGAAAATATTCAAAAAACCGTAGCCGATTTCTATAAAATAAAAATCATCGAAATGCATTCGAAACGCAGAACCAGAACCCTGGTCCGTCCCCGGCAGATCGCCATGTCGCTGGCAAAAGAATTAACCAGCATGAGTTTGCCCGATATCGGCAATGCCTTTGGCGGCAGAGACCATACTACGGTTTTGCATGCCTGTCGCAAGGTAGCTGAGCTCAAGGAAGAAGATCCGACCTTTAGTAGAGAATATGCCCTTTTACTTCAAGTGCTTACGAATTAACTTGTCGGGAATGCTTTCTTGTTACAACATTGTGGATAAATATTCTTTAAAATGTGGGTAAGATCCAAATTACCGTTTTTAAAATACTTATCCACAATCTGCACATTATTGAACATGATATTTTAAGCGAGTTATATTCTATATAATAGATTGAATATTAAATATAATTCAGGCTTGTACAAGAAACGCATCCTCCCTTATTATTAAGGTTATATTAAATATGTTATTATTAGAAACTAATAAAGATACGATAGTGACTCCTCTGCAAACCGTTATCGGTATTGTCGAAAAACGTCACACCCTGCCCATTTTGTCTAATGTATTGATAGAAAAAAAAGACAATTTTCTTTCGGTATTAGCTACCGATCTTGAAATTCAGATCAAGGTAATCACTGAAATCGCCAAACCTTCTGATAGTGCAGAAACATTTCATATCACTGTTGCGGCAAAAAAAATTCTCGATATATGTCGAGCCTTCGACGACAAGGCATCGATATCGTTTGAAGGATTGGATAACCTGCTGCAAGTCAAATCCAAAAAAAGCCGCTTTAATTTACAAACGCTTCCTTCTCAGGATTTTCCGATAATCGAAACCGGTATCAATCCCGAAAATCAGTTTTCCATTTCTCAAAAAATACTTAAGCAGCTGATAGTCATGGTGCAATACGCCATGGCGCAACAGGATATTCGATATTATCTTAATGGGATGCTGCTCGTACTCGAAGGACAACAAATTACTGTAGTGGCCACTGATGGTCACCGATTGTGTCTGGCCGCCGATAAATTAACCACAACTGTAAACAAGCAGGAAATTATTATTCCACGTAAAACCATCGCGGAACTAATAAAACTGCTCAACGACAGCGATAGCTTGCTTGACATCAATATTTATAAAAATCAGGTTAAATTTGACATCGGCAATATTCAGTTGATTTCTAAAGTGATTGAAGGAAAATTTCCTGACTATCATCGCGTAATTCCTACCACGCACAAAAATATAATGGTTGCCGATCGGACTGTGTTACAGCATGCGCTACAACGGGCGTCAATTTTATCCAATGAAAAATTTCGCGGTGTGCGATTGGTGTTAGGTCATAACGAGCTGAAAATCATCTGTAATAATAATGAGCAGGAAGAAGCCCAGGAAGAGCTTGAAGTGGATTATCAAGGCGAACCTCTCGATATAGGTTTTAATGTATCCTATTTGCTCGACGCGCTGAATCATCTCGATACTGAAAAAATTCATTGTCACTTCGGTGATGCCAGCAGCAGTATGCTGATGACTGTTCCGCAAAACGATAACTATAAATACGTTATAATGCCTATGCGCATCTAAGCAGCAAGCGATGCTGAATTTCGAATAAAGTTAAAATCCGCAATATTGTTTCACGTGAAACATAGTTCAATCGAGTATATACCTTCATGAATAAAGAATACGATTCTAGCAGTATCCGAATTTTAAAAGGTCTGGACGCCGTTCGTAAACGCCCCGGAATGTATATCGGCGATACCTCGGACGGCACTGGTTTGCATCATATGGTGTTTGAGGTTCTCGATAATGCGATAGACGAGGCCCTGGGCGGCTACTGCGATACCGTTAAAGTAACGATACATGCGGATAATTCGATTTCAGTGACCGACAATGGACGCGGAATACCGGTCGACATCAAACAGGATGATGAATTCAAACGTTCTGCAGCAGAAATTGTCATGACGGAGTTGCATGCCGGAGGTAAGTTCGACCAGAATTCCTATAAGGTGTCCGGAGGATTGCACGGTGTGGGCGTGTCCGTCGTCAATGCCCTTTCCGATTGGCTGAAATTGCGCATCTGGCGGAACGGCCATAGCTACCAGATGGAGTTTCAGCAAGGCGTAGCCGTAAAACCGTTGGTCGAAACGGGTAAATCCGATCGTCATGGAACGGAAGTGCACTTCTTTGCTTCCATCGCTACCTTCGGACTGATCGAATATCACTACGATATTCTGGCCAAGCGTATCCGCGAACTGTCTTTTCTGAATAACGGCGTTAAAATCGAACTAATAGATCAACGCGACGGGAAAAGCGAAAACTTTGCTTTTTCCGGTGGCGTTCAAGGCTTCGTTCAATATATGAACCGTTCGAAATCTGTATTGCATCCGAATATTTTTTATGCCATTAACGAAAGAGACGGCATAACCGTAGAAGTTGCGATGCAATGGAACGATTCGTATGCAGAAACGGTACAGTGTTTTACCAATAATATTCCGCAAAGGGATGGAGGCAGTCACCTGACTGGTTTGCGTACAGCCATGACGCGAACGCTAAATCAATATATCGAGCAAAACGAGTACGCAAAAAAAGCGAAAATAGATACGACCGGTGACGATATGCGCGAAGGCTTGACCTGCGTTTTGTCCGTCAAAGTACCTGAACCCAAATTTTCATCGCAGACTAAAGATAAACTCGTTTCTTCCGAAGTCCAGCCCGTCGTATCGGAAATCGTAGGGCAGAAGCTGCATGAATTTCTGCTGGAGAAACCGGCCGATGCCAAAATTATCGTAAATAAAATTATCGATGCCGCCCGTGCCCGCGATGCCGCCCGTAAAGCGAGAGAAATGACCCGGCGTAAAGGCGTGCTCGACGGAATGGGTTTACCGGGAAAGCTGGCCGACTGCCAGGAAAAAGATCCTGCGCTGTCAGAAATTTACCTGGTTGAGGGAGATTCCGCCGGAGGCTCCGCCAAACAGGGGCGCGACCGGAAGTTTCAGGCTATTCTTCCTCTTAAGGGAAAAATCCTGAACGTGGAAAAAGCCCGTTTCGATAAATTAATTTCCAGTCAGGAAATCGCAACCCTTATTACTGCATTGGGAACCGGAATTGGCAAGGACGAATATAACGCAGACAAACTGCGGTATCACCGGATAATTATCATGACCGACGCCGACGTAGACGGCTCGCATATCCGCACTCTCCTGCTCACGTTCTTTTACCGGCAAATGCCAGAGCTGGTCGAGCGCGGACATATTTATATCGCACAACCCCCTTTGTATAAAGTCAAACACGGCAAGACGGAGCGCTATTTAAAAGATGAACATGAGTTGAAAGCCTTTTTGCTCACCGAAGCGACCAAAGAGGCGAAACTGCTGCCCGGCGATAACAATCCGGCAGAAATCAAAGAGACTGCCCTTGAAAATATCGCCAAATCCTATTTGCTGGCTGAAGCGGTGATTGATCGTATGTCCAGGGTAATCGATGCGGCCGTCATGCATAAATTAATCGATACCGAAGAAATATCATTAATTAATCAAGAAGCTGCAGAAAAATCAGCGGTCATGCTCAAATCGGCAATAAACGATCCGGCGGTGACGATAGACGTTGACTATAGCGTTGAAAATGAAACGTATGCATTAAAAATCAATCGCTATCACCATGGCAATATCCAGGTAACCCGACTGAATAACGACTTTGTAGAAAGCGGCGATTACGCACAGATACGCGAAACCGGTAAAGTACTGCAAGGTTTATTAGGCCCCGGCGCAAAAATTCAGCGCGGAGAAAAAGAACAAGCCGTCACCAATTTCAAGCAGGCCTTGGAATGGCTGCTCAACGAAGTCAAACGCGGCCTGGCCATACAGCGTTATAAGGGCCTCGGCGAAATGAATCCGGGTCAATTATGGGAAACGACCATGGATCCCACCGTAAGACGCCTGATGCGCGTACAGATCGACGACGCGATCAGCGCCGACGAAATATTCGTAACCTTGATGGGCGATCAGGTAGAACCGCGACGCGCATTTATCGAAACCAATGCATTGGGAGTCCGTAATCTGGATGTTTAGTGCTGTAGGAACCTACGAAAGTTTAGGAAAGTCATGCTGACTTGCGTCAGCCAGTTGCTGCATAAGTGGAAAATGATTGCGGAGCAATTGCTTTCCATCCCGGTAGGGCAACAGGCATGTCAGCTCCTTGCCGGCTCTGTAACCGGTTTCAACTGGCTTGGCCCACTTCAAAACACGGCTTTACCGGTTAACGAGACTGGCTAATCACCGGATTTAGGTTTAAACTTATTTTGCTTGTGCGTTTGATGCGCATTTTGCACCCTCAGTGGGTTGGAGTTGTAATTGCAATCAATTGCTTGACTGAAATCATACACTTTTGAACTGGCATTCCCATCTGTTTATTATGTGTTTTTACGATAAATTCATAGACTTATGTTTTTTGATGGGGACGAGTTAAAGAGGCAGGTATGGCTCTGGTTACTTTTAAAAGCGCTCTTCTGTTATCGCGTGTCACGATAGAACCGGGTACTCCATTATGGCAAATCGTGCCAACTCGGGATGCAGACGGACACCCATTGGCAGATTTTATGATGATAATCCCCGGGTTGCGCAGTCAGCCAGAGCACGTTATCTACGCAACCATTAATAAAATTCAGACGGTGCTTGAACGGTGCCGCGATGTTGTTTTTGTTAATCTCAATTTAAAAACTAATGTGCTGTGGGT
>DAIETB010000152.1:0-3373 GCA_027345925.1 Sulfuriferula sp. | reverse complement strand
GGTTTTATACATTCCGTACGTATCGTGATCTTCGTAGTTCATGGTCTTCTCCTCTCGGTTAAAACAATGCGAGTGCTAAAGGTAGGCCTTAGCAAGAATAAGGTCTGTGCTATGACGCACATAAATTTTTAGCAAATTGTTTTCTGAATATCGCTCCGCCTATCGCTATCATTACCGGATTACTTAGAAGAACTATAAAATTATTTTTTTATTTTCAAATAGTTATAATTTAAATCCGAGTGATTTCCGGCTTCAGGCCGGAAATGTTTTCTACCAGAAATATTCGCCTGCAGAGAAATAGATCCGGTTCTGTTCGCAGGCCGACCAAAACCATAAAGAACTGATCTCCTGAATTCTGGGTGCGGTATCGCACCGCACCGTTTTTGCGCCTAGGCGTACCGTACCTAATCCATTCCGCGCAGCCAAATCCAACGATTCAATAACGGAGACAAAAGTCATGCCCGGCAAAAAAACGGCAACACCCGAAACCCCTTCGAATTCCGGAACCAAAACGGCATTTACCGAACCGCCTCATACCGTCGCGAGCGGGGGCGAATGGCATCAAACCGATGCCGTTACCGCACAACCGCTTACGACCAATCAGGGAGTAACGATCGCCGACAATCAGAATTCCCTCAAAAGCCATGAACGCGGCCCCGTACTGCTCGAAGATTTTATCCTGAGAGAAAAAATATTCCATTTCGATCACGAGCGCATACCCGAACGCATCGTCCATGCCCGCGGCACCGGCGCGCACGGGGTATTTGAACTGACCGACTCGCTGGAACAGTTCACGACTGCCGGGATTCTGACCGAAGTTGGCAAGCAAACGTCCGTATTTGCCCGCTTTTCCACTGTAACCGGTGGTGCCGGATCTGTCGATACGCCTCGCGACGTACGAGGGTTTGCCGTCAAGTTTTACACCAGCCAAGGCAATTGGGATCTGGTTGGAAATAACATACCTGTTTTTTTTATTCAGGATGCCATTAAATTTCCCGATTTGATCCACGCGGTAAAAATGGAACCGGATCGCGCCTTCCCCCAGGCTGCCACCGCCCACGACACGTTCTGGGATTATATATCCGTCACTCCGGAATCCATGCATATGATCATGTGGATCATGTCTGATCGCGCACTGCCGAGATCTCTGGCAATGATGGAAGGATTCGGCATTCACAGCTTTCGTCTGATAAACAATGAAGGCAAATCGACCTTCGTAAAATACCACTGGCGTCCCAAATTCGGTTTGCAATCGACTATTTGGGACGAAACCATGAAAATAACCGGCGCCGATCCGGATTTTCACCGGCGCGATTTCTTCGAAGCGATCGAAGCCGGACAATTTCCCGAATGGGAACTGGCCGTCCAGTTGTTCACGCAGGAAGAAGCCGATGAGCTGCCATTCGACCATCTCGATCCGACCAAGCTGATCCCCGAGGAACTGATACCGCTGAGAACCATAGGCCGCATGACCCTGAATCGCTGGCCGGACAATTTTTTTGCCGAAACCGAACAGGTCGCATTCTGTCCGAGCAATATTCTCCCCGGCATGGACTTTTCCAACGATCCGTTATTGCAAGGACGGTTATTCTCCTATCTGGATACGCAACTGTCGCGGCTCGGTGCGCCCAATTTCAATCAGATCCCCGTCAATGCCCCTAAATGTCCGTTCGCCAACCAGCAACGCGACGGCCATATGCAAATGGCGCCCCAACCCGGACGGGTCGCATACGAACCGAATACCATGGCGCCCGAAGCCCCCAGAGAAGATTCCGTACACGGTTTTACTTCAGCCGGAGTCGAAGAAAACGGCCTCAAAAGCCGGATCAGGCCGGAAAGCTTTGCCGATCACTACAGCCAGGCGCGGCAATTTTTTCTCAGCCAGACAACTTATGAACAAGCGCATATCGCTTACGCACTGGTATTCGAGTTGTCTAAAGTCACTCAGGTATCCGTACGGACGGCGATAGTCGGACATTTACGCAATATCGACGAAAATCTGGCGGTTCGGGTCGCTCACGGACTTGCGCTGACCGGGCTCCCTCCGGCTCCTCCTTGCAGCGTCCCGGTGCAGGATTTGCCCGTGTCGCCGACGTTGCAGTTGATAGGCAAAGCGAAAAATATTTTACTGGGACGGGTCATAGGCATTCTGATCGATAACGGGTCCGACGGGGGTTTGGTCAACAAGCTCAAACAGGCGGCCCAGGATGCGGGAGCCAGGGTGAAACTGGTCGCTCCGAGAATTGGTACGGTCATCTATGCAGACGGCAGTACAGTCGCCGCAGACGGACAGTTAGCGGGCACGCCGTCGGTGATTTTCGACGCCGTAGCGCTGATCTTATCCGCAGAATCGGTAAAACTGCTGTGCAAGGAATCTGTCGCCATAGACTTTGTACGGGATGCCTACTCGCATCTCAAAGGCATTGCGGTGAATCGCGAAAGCGAACCCTTGCTGGAAGAAGCCGATGCAAGCAGTACGTTGGGCGTAACGAGCGCGGACAATATCGAACAATTCCTGAAATACGCCAAAACCCGGCAATGGGAACGCGAGAGCTGGCATCGCACGCTGGCATAATTTTACTTTGCCGATACCGTCGATATGCGGCGGCATCGGCAGTATATTTATTTCTTCAATTTTCTGCGCCACATGCCCTGTTCCATCATCGGAGCGAGAAACACATAATAAGGGCCGCGATCAAGATGGGCGAGCACGCCATTATTATGAATCTGGCGCAATTCGTAATCCACCATCGTATAGCCTAATCCGACATGCGCGAAATCGCTGTTTTCCCATTCGATATGCACATAATACTGGGTTGGAGTTTGCGGCGGAATCGGTGGTTTGTCGTGGACACCATTGCCGTAATTGGTGTTATAAGCTGGTGGATTGGCGCCCAGTGTAGCCTTCAGATTACCTTCTGGATCCAGCTGAAAGGAGCCGATAGCCGAAACACCGAACTGTTTGAGCAACATCCAGCCGACCATGCCGGGAACATTGGTCCGCATCCAGCTCAGGGTTTCAATTACGCCCTCTTCAAACGCCTTTTCGTGCCCGGCCATAACCCAGTGATCGCCCAACACGATAGCGCGTTGCCCGGTCAAGGCGATTTTCGGAATCCGTATCTTATTCTGGAACGCATCGCCGATGACTTCCGGCACGTCGGTCATGGCATGCAGAAAAGGCAGATCGGACCGAATGATTTCATAATACGGTTCCCACGGCCCTTCGATCACCATATCCAGACAATGATGGCAAAGCTCGTAAATGGTGTCGAAGTTGTCATGATGCATTTGCTCGTGGGAATGTACGTCTTTCCATACCGTATATTGGTACATTCCGATTGGATTGAGCGTTTCCCGCATATCGACAGCG
>DAIETB010000133.1:0-10526 GCA_027345925.1 Sulfuriferula sp. | reverse complement strand
ATTGACCAGCTCGAGCTGTTTGATCTGCTTGAGCAGACTGCCGACGCCGGGGTCGTGGACTTCTATGCCCAGATAGTCGTTATCGGGATGCGCGGCGGCGATGGCGGCGGTGGCGTCGCCCATGCCGAAACCGATTTCCAGGATTTTCGGCGCGGCACGGCCGAAAGCCGCTTCCAGGTCCAGCGTCCGACCGGTATACGGAATGCCGTATACGCCTTGCAGTTCTTCCTGCGCCCGTTGCTGAGCGACCGACATGTGGCCGCGGCGCAGCACGAAACTGCGGATGGGGCGACCGACCGGACTGGCTTTGTCGTTCATCAGCTGCCGATTACGCCGTCGACGGGCGAAGAAGGGCTGGCCGTATAGATTTTTTTGGCCATGCGTCCCGCCAGAAACGCTTCCCGGCCGGCCTGTACGGCTTTTTGCATCGCGCCAGCCATCATCACCGGCTGCTGCGCGCCGGCAATCGCCGTATTCATGAGCACGCCCGCGCAGCCCAGTTCCATCGCGATGGCGGCATCGCTGGCGGTGCCTACGCCGGCATCGACGATGACGGGTACGCGCAGCTCGTTAATGATGATTTGCAGATTCCACGGATTGAGGATGCCCATCCCCGAGCCGATGAGCGAAGCCAGAGGCATGACGGCGACGCAACCCATGGCTTCGAATTGCCGGGCGACGATAGGGTCGTCGGAAGTGTATACCATCACTTTGAAGCCTTCCCTGATCAGAATCTCCGCCGCCTTGATCGTCTCGATCACGTTGGGGTACAGGCTTTTCGGGTCGCCCAGTACTTCCAGCTTGACCAGGTCGTGACCGTCCAGCAGCTCGCGCGCCAGACGCAAGGTGCGTACCGCGTCGTCGGCGGTATAACAGCCGGCGGTGTTGGGCAAGTAGGTATATTTAGCCGGCGGCAAGCTGTCGAGCAGATTCGGCTGTCCGGCTTCCTGGCCGAGATTGGTGCGGCGTATCGCCACCGTGACTATTTCTGCGCCGCTCGCTTCGACGGCCAGCCGGGTTTGCTCGAAATCGCGATATTTGCCGGTGCCTACCAATAAACGCGACTGGTATTTTTTACCGGCTATGATCAATTCGTCCATAAATTAAAGTGTGCCTGATGAAGTGATTAGAAATAAGGGCTAACCGCCGCCCACGGCGACCACGATTTCCAGCTTGTCGTCAGCCTGAAGCGTCGTAGGCGGATAAGCGATACGCGGAACTATATCGCCGTTACGTTCTATGGCCAGTTTTTTGCCGGCCAGGTCAAGTTCGATAATGAGGTCGGCCATCGTCGCAGATTTGCGTATCTGCTTGCGTACGCCGTTAATGGTTAATTCAATCACCTTCAATTCCCTCGTGATTTCGAGTATGATAAGAAACTGATCTTACCACAGCGGGTGTAGTTCAATGGTAGAACGAAAGCTTCCCAAGCTCTAGACGTGGGTTCGATCCCCATCACCCGCTCCAGTCTCGTCCGCTTCCTGTTTATCCTGACATAAACTTGTCTTTTATGTTTGAAAATATACGCGCCTGAAGATAAAAACTATTAATATCGTGGTTATGGTCTAGAATGAAATCTAGTGCTGTTGCAGCGGAAAATGGGGAAATGGGCAGCATGGTGATATTTCCCGACTAGGTCTTGGAATAGGTCGTTTGTCTGCTTGGCAGGCGAGGAGAGCGGCATATATGGAAAACAGACAACGTAATGTGGTGAATTTGTCGCAATTCGATAAACCCAGGCAGTTATTGAGCCCGGGCGAAGTTGCCTTGCTGCTTAAAGACTGCAGGGACAGGCTGATCAGCGCTGTCGAACATGTCTGGGGCGAGACCAGAGTGCAGGTCGAGAACGATCTGATCGATCTGGCCGAAAACTCTCCTATTCTGGAAAACAGAAATTTATATTATCAGGCGCAGGGTTTGTTGCGTAATCGCAACGAGTCCTTGAATGCCGGTTTGCGCAAGAATTTTATCGTCCTGGTGGAAACCCACATACGCAGTACGCGCGAGGCCGCTGCGGTACCGGTCGAGATCACAGCGGATCTGGACCTGTCGTTGGTCGACGAGGCAGCCTTCGAAGAATCGCTGGCGCTCAGTAAATCGGCAACGCGCATGCAGATGAATGCCGTAGAAGAATTGGCGGCACTGGAACAGCGCATTGCAGCATTGTTGCGTTTGCCGCCGGACCGAAACGCGGTTAATCCTTTTGCGCCCAAATATCTATGCGAGGCGTTTTTGACTGCCAGTAAGGAATTGGAAACGAATTCCCGTGTCCGCTTGATATTGCTGCAACATTTCGATTCGCATGTCGGTCCTGTTTTGCCCAGAACGTATCAGAAGATCAATCAATTTCTGATGGAAAAGGGCATATTGCCGTCGATTAAGGTCGGCATGAGCGGGATGCGCGAACGTAACCGGATTGTCGCAAAAAATCAGACTGCCGGGGGGGAAGGAATGACCTCGGCAACCGCAGGGGCCGAAGGTGGAGAAAATTCCGATAATATCGATGTATTCGCATTATTGCAGCAATTATTAAACCAGCAGCATAGCCAAGTGTCGTCGGGTGGCGTAACTGGCGGGGGCATACTGCAAAACTCGCCACAGCATTCGCCGGAGCAGATTACTGCAAACCAGATTGCAGCTTTGACTTTGTTGCAGCGCGGCCAGTATTCCGGCAACCCGGGAGTCAAGCTGGATCCGGGCATCATTCAGGCCGGCACGACCAATATCCTGCGCGATATCCGCGATGCCGGTCTGGTGCAGGCGACTAACCGGACCGACGATTTCGTGATCGACATCGTTGCCATGCTGTTCGATTACGTGTTCGACGATGAAAATATCCCCGCCGCACTCAAAGCGCTGATCGGACGCTTGCAGATCCCCGTTTTGAAAATTGCGATGCTGGATCGCCAGTTTTTTTCCAGAAAAACGCATCCTGCACGTCGTTTGCTCGACGAAATGGCCAGCGCGTCGGTAGGCTGGACCGAAACCGGCGCATATAATTCGGCGCTCTACGTCAAAATGTCCGATATCGTGCAAACGGTAATCAATGATTATGCAGAAGACGTCAGCGTTTTCGAAAAGCTGTTGGCGGACCTGGAAGCTTTTGTCGCGAATCATGAGGCTGAAGCAGAAACTGCCGTCAATGAAACGGCCAAGGCGCTTGAAGAGGAGGAACGCGTACAGGCCGCGAGCGTAATCGTACAAGACATCGTCAGCCGAGTCTGCGGCGAAAACGAGAGTTTCGATCGCTCCGGTCAGTCGCAGCCGGCTTATCCGGATTTGATCGTCCAATTCGTCATGAGTACCTGGCAGAAAGTCCTGCTGCACGTCTATCTTCACGAAGGCGAACAGAGTTCCGCGTGGCAAACGGGCTTGAAAACCATGAGCGATCTGTTGTGGAGCGTGACCCCAAAATTGACTACCGAAGATCGCCTGGGCCTGGTTTCCATGCTGCCCGACCTGTTAAAACAATTGCGCGACGGGATGAATCTCATCCAGCTCGATTCCGCCCGGCGAGAAGTGATTTTTTCCGGACTGGTGTCCTGTCACGCGGTAGCGGTCAAAGCGGGCCTCCAATCCTCGGCCAAATTGCAAGGTGCCGATGCCGAAGCTTATTCTTCGGCTCTTGCTGGCTCAGCGCAGACGGAACCTCCTATTGAAACGATCGATGAAGTGACGGAGCATTTCGATTTTGCAAACGATCCCGCCGAGTCTATGGACGAGGACGAATTTACCGAGCAGGCGCGCGCACTTAAAAAAGGTATGTGGCTGGAATTTGCCGATGCCGGAGGGGGCAGTCATCCAGCCCGGTTATCGTGGGTGAGTTCGTTGCGTGGCGTTTATCTGTTTACCAATAATCAGGGGCTTAATGCAATCACTATCGCATTGCCCAGACTTGCGGCGCGATTGCGCAGCGGCGAAGCGCGAATAATAAAAACCACTTCATTGACTGAGCGAGCGGTGGACCGTTTGATTGGCAAGCTGCAGGGGCGCAGCCGGTAGAACGTTAGAAGCTTAGCTGTCGGTCACGCAACCACGGAGGCTCCCGCAAGAATCCAGGTATCGCCTTTTTCCAGCATCCGGTCCAGGCTGACGAGCAGGGTTTTTTGATCCAGCGTCGTTTTGAACTGGCGTTCACGTGAATATTGTATGCTGTCGATGATCAGGGAAAAATGCCCGTTACGCGGCATGCTGGTCATTATCGCCATGATCGCTCCGTTGTCGGGGACTGGTGAACTGACGCTTCCCGCCGATTGCAGCGGATGCAGCATCAATAGCACCGGGGTATGAGCCATGATTTCCATCCCGACGTGCGTATTATTTTCCTGATCACGCAAGAGTCGTCGAACTACCGCCAGTTTCCATTGCGCCTTGTTTTCTTGTACTCCAGTCAGGCAGCCCAGACGCAGCCAGTTGTTATCGGACGGCGGACTGCAGGCTAAATAGCCTTTTTGGCTTTCATTTTCCGTCACCCAGTTTTCTAAAGGCAGCGTCGGTTTTTTTTGCGGGCGAAACCCCGCTTGCTGGCGATTACGCGTTGCTTCAGTGACGAATCCGTATAACTGGATATCGATCATTTCATCATAACGTATATCCGTATCGTATTCGGCACTTGTATCGCTCCCGAAACCATCGGTTTTCAGGGCGGTACAGATAATGTAAAACCCGTGGATGACATTCAAAAGCTTTTTTGCTTCGATGCGCGGATTTTTACGTAATTTTCCCATATTTGCGGGCGTCAACTGTAACTCGGCATACGCCAGCATTTTAAGGTATTCAGGTAAGCGGGCATCGGTTTCGGTGGTTGAGTCAGGTTTCGAAGTAGTAATCACTTGCCTGGTGCGCCGCAGCTGCGCAAGCAGGGTGGAAGCATCCCAAGCGCGGCAATGAGCGGTGAACGATTGCTCGGTTACCCGTTCCACGCCTCCGGGTCGGGATAGATTAATGCAGAAATGGTGGCGCCCCGGTATGGGATTTTTTTCTATTTCGACCAGATGGACCCATTTAAGTATCCAGATATCGGCCATTTCGATTTGTCGGGCTCGTAACGAGCTGACGTGTATCTGGCTCAATAACAATACCCGCATATATTGATTGGAGCATCTCGAACCGCTGCTGTATAACGGAATAAGTTCCTGTTCAAAGGCCCTTTCTTCTGCATAACGATACGTATTGTGAAGCATCAGCCAGAAATCCTCGCCAGGAGGGTCATAATGGATAAAGCGCCATTTAAACAAATGACCGAGATTGTGCAGCGCGCGCAAGCATATTTTTCGCAGCGTTTCGTCATCGAAACCGGCAGGGTCCCGGACGCGTTCAGGATCGATGGCTTCATAGCAGACATGGCTCAATTCGTTATAGCAGCTATAAATACCGCGCCAGAGCAGGCTTTCCATGGCGGACGACATGCGGGAATGACGCAGGTATTGCGCGCTCAGGCTATGCAATAAAGGTTGGGCGTATTCGTCGATCGTCATGATCACGTCGAGCCGGTCTGGTTCCGCCATTTTGCCTTTTTGCCGGCGCAAGTCCTGTAGTGCGCAGATTATTTGCTCCGGTGTACCTTTTGTATCGGTAGCGGGCAATTCGCTCAGCCATTGCGTAACGTTTTTTCGATTGGCAAATGGATTCAGCTTGGATTTGTTGGTATTAAAAGGCATCCATTTATCAAACATAATTCCCCCCTGTTGACGCAGAATAATCGGGGCCCCGTATTATCGATGTGCGTCGAGTATGCTGCGATAGCCGTGTTTTGCAGGCTTTTATAAATTTTATTTTAATCCGTCTTCCGTGCTGCGGTGGACAGTCTTGCCGCGTTTGCCCGTACTGATTATTTAAAATTATTTATAGCCGCTGTCTGGTCCATTGTGCCACAGAAGCCATGGCCGCAGGAAGTGCAGCCAGATCGCTGCCGCCGGCTTGCGCCATATCCGCTCGACCGCCCCCTTTTCCGCTGATTTGCAAAGCGACGAAATTAGCCAGTTCGCCGGCTTTTATGCGGTCAGTCAGATCGGCTGACAGACCGACTACCACGCTGATTTTTTCGCCTTGCGTGCCGGACAGAACAATAACGCAGGAACCCAGTTTGTTTTTTAATAAATCCAGTGCTTCGCGCAATATTCTGTTGTCGGCATCGTCGAGCTGAGCGGATAAAACATGCGTCTGTCCTATCTGTATCGCTTGCGTCGCCAGGTCGCCTAATTGGAAAGCCAGAAGTCTGGATTTCAGCTTGTCTCGCTCTTTTTCCAGGTATTTGACGGTATCGAGGACCTGTCCGATTTTTTGCGTCAATTCGGCGCCCGGCGTTTTCAATAAATCCGTTAATTCCTGCAACTGACGTTGTTGCGTCTGGACATAAGCGATGGCTTTGGCACCGGTTACCGCTTCAATTCGGCGAATACCGGCGGCAACTCCGGTTTCGGCAACGATTTTAAACAACCCGAGATCTCCGGTGCGCGGGACGTGCGTTCCACCGCATAATTCGGTGGAAAAGTCGCCCATGCCGATGACTCGTACCTGATCGCCGTATTTTTCTCCGAATAAGGCCATCGCACCATGTAGAATTGCATCGTCGTAGCTCATCAAATCGGTCGCGATAGAGACATTGCGTCGGATTTCCGCATTGACCGAATTTTCTATCTGCTGTATTTGTTCCGGGGTGAGGGCTTCGTTATGGGCAAAATCGAAACGGGTTTTATCCGCATCAACCAGTGAACCTTTTTGCGTGACATGCGACCCGAGTATGCTGCGCAATGCCGCGTGTAGCAAATGCGTCGCGGAATGGTTGGCCGCGGTGCGGGCGCGGTTTTCCGCGTCGACGACGGTTTTGACGCGATCGCCTGCGGCGAGGGTTCCGCTGCGCAATACACCGCTATGCCCGAATATTTCCGGCTGGATTTTTTGCGTGTCCTCAATTTCAAATAAACAGTTTTCGTTCAATAATTCGCCGCGATCGCCGACCTGACCGCCGGATTCGGGATAAAAGGGGGTCTGGTCGAGGACGATCACAGCCTTATCGCCGGCGGTTACGCGATCGACCGGCGTACCGTTCTGGTAAATCGCCATGATGACGGCGTCGCTGCTCAATTGTTCGTAACCCTGAAACCGGGTGGCCGAACCTTGATACGACAGGCCGGCGTTCATGGTGAATTTACTGGCGCTGCGTGCGCGCTTGCGCTGCGCTTCCATCGCCCGGTCGAAACCGGCCATGTCGACGTCGAAGCCGCGTTCGCGGCCGATGTCCGCCGTCAGGTCGACAGGGAAGCCGTAAGTATCGTAGAGTTTGAATGCAATATCGCCATCCAGCGTAGTCGTGCCGGCGGTCATGGCTTGTTCGAGTACCGTCATGCCGAATTCCAGCGTTTCGGCAAACCGTTCTTCCTCCTGCTTCAAGGTTTGCGCCACCCGCATTTGCGCGGCACCCAGTTCCGGGTAGGCTGTGCCCATGACTTGAACCAGATCTGCGACCAGGCGGTAAAAAAACGGCTGTTTTTGCCCCAGTTTGTAGCCGTGACGTATCGCTCGCCGGATGATACGCCGCAGTACATAGCCCCGACCTTCATTGCTGGGAATGACACCGTCGGTAATGAGAAAAGCGCAGGCGCGAATATGATCGGCGATGACTTTCAGCGAATTGTCGCCCAGATCGGCTGTATCGGTAACGCGTGCGGCGGCGGCGATCAGCGCTGCGAATACATCGATTTCGTAATTGCTGTGTACCTGCTGCAATACGGCGGAAATCCGTTCCAGACCCATGCCCGTATCGACTGACGGTTTCGGTAACGGATGCAATGCACCGTTCTCGTCGCGATTGAATTGCATGAATACCAGATTCCATATTTCTATGTAACGGTCGCCGTCTTCGTCGGCTGAGCCCGGCAAACCGCCGGCAATCGCGGGACCGTGATCGTAGAAAATTTCCGTACACGGCCCGCAGGGACCGGTATCGCCCATTTGCCAGAAATTGTCGGAACCGCCGTTTGTCTTGTCGCCGATGCGTATGACCCGATCCGGTCCGAGTCCGATAACCTGCGTCCAGATTCTGTACGCCTCGTCGTCGGTGTGATATACCGTGACCCATAATTTTTCCTCGGCAATACGCACTTCCTGCGTCAGGAATTCCCACGCAAAGCGGATGGCGTCGGCCTTGAAATAATCGCCGAAACTGAAATTGCCCAGCATTTCAAAAAAAGTATGATGGCGAGCGGTATAGCCGACATTCTCCAGGTCGTTGTGCTTGCCGCCGGCCCGCACGCAGCGCTGGGAGCTTGCGGCCCGCACGTAGGATCGCGATTCCCGTCCCAGAAATACATCTTTGAACTGCACCATTCCGGCATTCGTGAACAACAGGGTAGGGTCGTTATTCGGAATCAATGAACTGGAAGCGATCGTACTATGCCCGTGCCGGGCAAAAAAATCGAGGAAACGCTGGCGTATTTCGCTACTTTTCATGATGACTGATTAATTGATTGGACGAATAAAGTATATTTTAGCGTGGAAACGTAATAAATACACCTTATAAGCAAAAGGGCCGCAAAAGCGGCCCTTGCGTTACTGCATAATCGCAGTCTTCATGCTGCGTATCCCGGATTATTGCCGATACCCACAATCTTGGGCATGATCAGGGGTTGCGGCTTGACGACTTTAATATCGCGCAGATATTCGGCCACGACGTCCCAAATAGGCGTACCGGTCACGCCTTCGTTTACCGGCGCCCAGCCGGCAACTTTATAAGTGCGGCTGGCGTCTACCGGCTTACCATTGAGCATCATGTTGCTGATGCGGTTGCCGATTGTATTGTTGGGGTTGACGGTGTACTGTATCCCGCCTACCCGTACCATGTCGCCGCCTTGCTGGTAATAGGGATCGCTGTTGAACAGATTGTCGCAGACGTCTTCCATGATGCTCTTGATCGTTGCTCCCGTCATTTCGTTCAGCGTGGTGGCGGGGTAGGTGATTGCGGTTTGATCCATCAGCCTGTCCATAGTGATGACGTCGCCGGTCAACAAACTGGTGCCCCAGCGGAAACCGGGGGAAAAACCGACTTCGGCTCCCTTGACCTTCATTATCGCATCGAGTATCAACTGGTCGAACGTGCCATTGAAGTTGCCCCGGCGATACAGGACTTCTTCGGTAACGGCGAGCTTTTCGTTGAGTTTGTCGGCAAACGGCGCCCGCATTTTGTCGATATACGATGTCATGGCGGGATCGGCGGGAATCAGGTTGGAGAAAATCGGCAGCAGACGATAGTGCCACGCGGCAACCTTGCCGTTTCGAACGTCGAAATCCATGACGCCGAGGAACTTTCCGTTGGAGCCGGCATTGGTGACCAGCGTCGTGCCCTTGGCGTTTTTGACCTGATACGGTTGCGGTACGCCGTCGTGGGTATGGCCGCCGAAAATGGCGTCTATTCCGGTTACCCGGCTGGCCATTTTGATGTCTACATCCATGCCGTTATGCGAGAGCAGGACGACTACTTGAGCGCCTTTTGCACGCGCTGCGTCGACGGTTTTCTGCATATTGTCTTCCTGGATGCCGAACGTCCAGTCAGGGACCATGTAGCGCGGGTTCGAGATCGGCGTATACGGGAATGACTGTCCGATGACGGCCACCTGTACGCCATTGATGACTTTCATGACATAGGGTTTGAAAACGGGATCGCCGAAATCGTTGGTGGTGATGTTTTGTGCGACGAAGTCGATTTTATCCTTGAAATCGTTGTCGATGATATGCTTGACGCGATCTGCGCCGTAAGTGAATTCCCAGTGTCCGGTCATTACGTCTACGCCCAGCAGCTTGCTGGCGTCGACCATGTCCTGCGCTTTAGTCCATAAAGCCGTCGCGGACCCTTGCCAGGTATCCCCGCCGTCCAGCAGCAGCGAGCCGGGACGCGAGCCGCGCAGCTTGTCGACCAGCGTTTTAAGGTGGGCAAAGCCGCCGACTTTACCGTAAGTATGCGCCGCGGCCTGGAAATCGAGATAGGTAAATGCGTAGGCCTCTCTGGTGCCCGGACGTATGCCGTAATATTTCAGCAGGTATTCGCCGACCAGATGCGGCGGCCGCCCTATTGCGCTGCCGACGCCGATATTGACATTGGGCTCGCGGAAATAGATCGGCAATAACTGGGCGTGGCAGTCGGTCATGTGCAGCAATGACACATTGCCGAATTGCGGTACGTCATAAAAACTCGACGGCGCATTGCCAGCGAGTACCTGTTTGCTGTCGATGGCCATGCCGGAGGCTGCGGCAACGGCAAGTAGTTGCAAAAATTCGCGGCGATTCATCATGTTATGCTGTTCCTCATATAATATATAACCCTGTGGTCCGGGTTTTTGAGTCAGGTATCAGTTTATTTGCGGAAAACCGAGGCTTTTAACGGAAGTCCATTGCTGATATACGAATAAAAATATTCCAGATCGTTGTATTCGGGACTGCCAATGGCAAAAGGTTGTGCGCGCAACATTTTGTCGCAACCGGCAAAACGCGCCTGCAAGGTGACCAGATTTGCGTCGCCGCCGCGGAAAACC